>JAUSEJ010000774.1 GCA_030650265.1 Dehalococcoidia bacterium
TGTTAGCTGCCCACGCAGACTTGGAGCCGCACGGCATCTCATTTCTCTCGGTTCGAGAGGGTGCTGGGTCGAGACCCATTCCGCCACTTCGACCATCCATCAAACACCGTGAGGAAACCCCCTCTCGCCCGGTCCTTCCTCAGCGGTTTGATGTTGCGCTGTCGTTTGCAGGCACGGAGAGGCTACATGCTGAGGAACTGGCAAAACAAGTGCGGGGTGCTGGGTTTGAAGTGTTCTACGACGGCTTCTATCCCGAACAGCTTTGGGGAAAGGATCTCGCGTCCTTCTTTGACCGTATCTATCGGAAGGACTCACGATTCTGTGTAATGTTTGTTTCGCATGAGTACGCAGAGCGAATGTGGACTACCCACGAGCGACGGAGCGCCCAAGCGAGGGCAGTTCAGGAGAAAGGCCGGGAGTATATTCTACCTGTACGTGTAGACGACACAGATCTGGACGGTCTGCCCCTCTCTGCCAATATGAGTGAGACACTTACCCGCCTTGAGTTTAGTGTAGGATAGGGGGCGAGTAAGGAGTTGACGATGGAAGCAGTGGATAACGGGGCTTTAACCTCCTCGGAGGTGGAAGTGATGGCAAAGCCTGTGCGGCGGCGGTTTACGGCGGAGTACAAGCTGGGGGTTTTGCGGGAAGTCGATAGATGCAAGGGTCGTGGGGAGCTTGGGGCGCTTCTGAGGCGCGAGGGGCTTTACTCCTCCCACCTGACCCAGTGGCGCAAGCAGCGCGAGCGGGGAGAGCGTCAGGGTTTATCTCGAAAGCGGGGTCCTTCTCCCAAGCAGCGACACCCTTTGACCGACAAGGTTAAGGTGCTGGAGCGGGAGAATGCTCGGCTTAAGCTAAGAGCGGAGCGGGCCGAGGGTTTGGTGGAGCTGCAAAAAAAAGTCTCCGAGATACTGGGGATCGAACTGAAGCAGAGCGCCGAGAAGGACTGATGGCTGTAGTCAGGGAGAAGAGGGCCTTCTTTGGGATCGAGACGATCTGTCGGGCGTTGGGCCTGGCGCGGGCGACGTACTACCGGTTGCAAAGTGCCAGAGCAGCTCAGAGGACCGAGCGATATCATCCCCGGGCGCTATCCTCTGAGGAGCGACACACGGTGCTCGGCACTCTCAACGAGGAGCGGTTTTGCAATCAAGCCCCGGCAGAGGTGTATGCCAGTCTGCTCGATGAAGGGCAGTATCTGTGCTCGGAGCGCACCATGTATCGGATCCTGGCTGGGCATCACCAGGTCAGAGAGCGCAGAGACCAGCTTCGTCATCCCCGGTATGCGGCTCCCGAGCTGTTGGCCAGCCGGCCCAACGAGGTGTGGTCGTGGGACATCACCAAGCTATTGGGGCCGACCAAGTGGACTTACTTCTACCTCTACGTGATCCTGGATATTTTCAGTCGCTATGTGGTGGGCTGGATGGTGGCGTATCGGGAATCGGCCGAGTTGGCCCAGCGGCTGATCCAAGAGACCTTACGGCGCCAGGGTATTGAGCCCGGAGAGCTCACGCTTCACGCCGATCGGGGATCTTCGATGACGTCCAAGCCGGTGGCCTTCTTGCTGGCGGAGCTGGGAGTGACCAAGACCCACAGTCGTCCTCACGTCTCCAACGACAATCCCTATTCGGAGAGCCAGTTCAAGACGATGAAGTACCGCCCTGAGTTTCCCGAGAGGTTCGGCTCCTACCCAGATGCCCGAGGATTCTGCGAGTGGTTTTTTCGCTGGTACAACCACGAGCACCATCACAGCGGGTTGGGATTTCTAGCGCCCTTTGAAGTTCATTTCGGCCAGGCCAAACAACGCAGGGAGGAGAGGGCGTTAGTGCTGCGAAGTGCCTTTGAGAAAAATCCTGAGCGCTTTGTTCGTGGCTTGCCCCAGCCGCCCACTCTGCCCGAGCAGGTCTGGATCAACAAGCCCAAGGAGACGGCTTTGAGGAACCACTCTGGGCCGCTGGAAGTTCCAAACTCGATCGTGGACAGCTTGGGTCGCAAAAACGGCTTCCACAATTGCCCTACAATCGACGCAACGGAGTCGGGAAGGGATCTAGGCTAGGGGTCAAAATCAGGCGAGCGATGATCTTGTACAGTAATCTGTAACCGGGAAGTGTCTCATTCTATTGACAGGTTCCGTTACTTCAAATTGTGCACCATTCGCTTGATGCCCTTCTTAAGCA
>JAUSEJ010000776.1 GCA_030650265.1 Dehalococcoidia bacterium
ATTTTGACGTTGCAGCAGCAAATTAAGCGGGCACAGGAGCTGCTTCGCCGTTACATTCCCGAGGGAAGGTCGCTGTCTGACGAGTTGATCGCCGAGCGACGGGCCGAAGCTGCAAATGAGTAGCTACGTTTTGGACGCCTCGGCGGTAATAGCCCTGTTCAATATGGAACCCGGACGCGACCTACATCAGATGACAGGTCAACACGGTAGTTAACTCTGAAACTTGCTTAGGAGAGAGTGAAGAAATGCCGAGACGCCCCAAACTAGTTGACCTTACGCTGCCGCTCGAAACTTTGCCGTTCGACGCGGACGGCATGAATCCCCGGATAACCCACCTGACCCATGAAACCAACGCCGAGCGAATGACCACAATCTTTGGCTGCCAGCGGGCAGACTTGCCCGGAGGCATCGGCTGGGCCTCGGACCGGGTCGAACTGGCTACCCATGCCGGCACCCACCTCGACGCTCCCTTCCACTTCTGGCCACAGTCAGAGGGCAAGCGCGCGATCACGATTGACGAAGTGCCACTTGACTGGTGCTACAGCGATGGAGTGGTCCTCGACGTTCGTCACCTGCCCGCCGGTGCCCTTATCGGGGTTGACGATGTCAAAGAGGCGCTGCGCAAGATCGAATACGAACTAAAGCCGATGGATATCGTGATGATCATGACCGGGGCGAGCAAGCTATGGGGCACGCCGGAGTACTTCACGAACTATCCGGGCATGGGACGCGAATCCACTCTCTGGCTCATCGACAGGGGTATCAAGGTCATGGGTACCGACGCCTGGGGCTGGGACCGGCCCTTCCGGGTCATGGCTGAAGAGTTTGCCCGTACCGGAGACAAGAAGATCATTTGGGGAGGTCACTTCGCCGGCATCGATAAGGAATACCTGCACATCGAAAAGCTGGCCAACCTGGACAAACTGCCTCCTCACGGGTTCAAGGTGTCCTGCTTTCCCATTCCCGTCTCCAAAGCCAGCGCCGGCTGGGTCCGCGTCGTCGCCTTCCTAGATTGACTTGACGCGGGCTCACCGCCGATGGCGCAGAGGATGCGGAGAGGCTGTGTGTTGCTCTGGCCTTCGCTCATGAGCAGTGATGGACAGCAGGCCTTTCAGGAGAATTGTGACCTGGTTTGACTACACTGACGCCCATGGTTGAGTGGCACCCATTCCCGGCTAAAGCCTCGACGTCCGGCGGTTAATGTTGGGTTACGCCCCAATTATTCACGGCTAGAGCCTCAGCCTCCTGGACACGAGCCCAAGGACATTGAGGCTTTAGCCGGAATCGCCTGACTTACCATTCAAATTCCACTCTCAAAACTAACAGATTCTCGGCTCTCTCCGGGCCCTCCACGGTGAGAGCAGCTACCGGCGGAGCTCGAGGCGACGGAACGCTTCGGCATAGGGGATGTTCTGGGGGCTGCCGATGCTCGCCGCCATCTTCTTGATGCGGTCTGCCAACGCCTCGAAGCTGCCCACCTGAGTGACGTGGCAGCGCAGCGCGGCAATCTTCAGATCAATGGTTTCGGAGGTGTCTATCCATAGATCTGGGCTGTCAGATCCGGCGAGGTAGACTTCGTATACTTTGTGCGATTGTAGACCCCCGGCGATATGCTCGGGATAATGGAGAAGATCGCGCGAAAAGGGAAATACGGCGTCGAGAGCGACGGTGCCGACAACGCGGTGATCGCGATGCAGGATGGACCGGCGATAGTTGTCGTGCGTGACCACGAGGTCGGGCCGATACTGGCGAATGAGCCTAACCAGCTTCCCTCTAAATTCGTAGGTGTCTTCGGTTGCCCCATCAGGATAGCCGAGAAAGACCACTCTGGCTACCCCCAGCACATTCGCAGCCGCTTGCTGTTCTTTTTCCCTAATCACCGCCAGCTTCTCCGAGGTCATGGCCGGATCACTGCTTCCCTTGTCGCCATTGGTGCAAACGACATAGGTGACCTCCGTGCCTTCGGCGACCCATTTGGCCACCGTGCCACCGCAGGTGAACTCGGGGTCATCGGGATGAGCGACGATCACCATCACCCTCTCGGGCCCATTGGTCATAGAATGATCCCTCCTCTCCCTTTGTGGCTGTCAGCCTATGTCCTTCTTTAAGGACCGTTCTGATAGGTCATCGTAGAGCGCCATCATAGAATCCGCGACCGCTGGCCAGCGAAATCGTTCGATGAAGGAGCGGGCGGCCTTGCCGAAGCGGCTACGCAATTCATCATTCCCCAAGAGCAGCTCAAGACGCTCGGCGAAAGGTTCCGGGCAACGCCAGGGGATGAGAAAGCCGGTCTCGCCGTCCTTGACAGCCGTCTGGAGACCACCAACCCTCGAAGCAACGACAGGAGTCCCGCAAGCCTGTGCCTCGGCGGCCACCATACCAAAGCTCTCGTAGTAGGAGGCAACAACGCAAACGTCAGCGGCGCTGTAGATGGCCGGAAGTGCCGTCTGTTCCACCGGACCGAGGAATCTAACGTTAGCGCCGATGCCGGACTGCCTGGCTATCCCCTTGAGTCTTCTCGTTTCTTTACTTCCGTTGGTCTCGGCGCCCACCACGAGAACCAGGACCTCGTCTCTGTCCTCGAGCTTCGCCACAGCTTCGATGAGGATATCCACACCTTTTAGAGGCTCGATTCGCCCGACGACCAGAACTATCTTCTGAGCATCCAGGCCTAGTTGACGCCGGGCTAAGACTTTGTCTATCGGCTGGAAAAGGCCAAGGTCCACGCCGCAAGGGATGGTTTCGACGCGGCGGGGGACCGCCCCATACAGTTGCACCAATTGAGCCTTTTCGTGGGAGCTAGCCGCTACCACCCGGTCGGCCTGAGCAACTATCTTTCTCTCCGTCTCGATCCGGAGGACCGATTCGCGCTCACCCACGCGGGCGCGATTTTTCACTTCGCCCAGCGTATGGAACATGGTTACGTGGGGAAGAGCCCACCTCTGTTGGACAAACCCGGCTACCCAGCCAGAAAGCCAGTAATGGCTGTGGAGAATGTCGTAGTCTAAACCGTGTTCCTCCCGATAAAGTCGGAGGTTACAGAGAAACTCGGGTAGGTGATCGTAGACCGCGTTCTTCTCCGTCTCGCCGACCGGCCCCGCCTTCAGATGAATCACGCGCACGTTCTCGCCAAACTCGCTGACCTCTGGCACAGAGGGACTGCGCCTGCGCGTGAAGACATCGACCAGCGCGCCGCGTCGACCAAGCTCCCGACTGAGTTCCCGAATATACACATTCATGCCTCCGGCATCACGCGTTCCGGGCCAGGCAAGAGGACAGCCGTGCACGCTGATCATCGCAACTCGATACATCGCGGCTCCCTACCTCCCCTCGCGAGCGATGGTCAAATGATAGACAGGAACATCCTTACCGCCAAGGTCGTACTTATACGGCTCCTGCCCTCGCAGAAAATCGAATCGTGTTTTCCCGAGTTCGATGGCTTCCTTTAGGCAAGACGCCTTGAGAAGCAGTCCCACGCTCAGGTATGAATAGGCCGGATCGTAGCCAGAATTATACAGCAATACCTGGCCGCCGTAATCAAAACAGGCTACCGCCGACACGCGCTGGTTATCCACCTCAAGGAAATGAATCTTGAGCCAGCCGAGATCGAGGAGACGGCGCATCATCAGGTTAAAGAATCGCTGCCTCGGCACAGTCATGAACTCATCCTTGTCGGCATTGAGCCGGAGCAGGTGAAAGAAATCAGCCGCATCTTGCTCGTAATGAGCCGTGTCCGTGACAGAGGAAAAGTGCGCACTGCCGGTCTCCGTCAGCCTCCGCATCTTCCGTCGCAGCTCGTGTCTGTCCTTCTTAGAAAGGGTGGAGAGATATTCTTCCCAAGATGAGGGCAGGTCAATCCCGGGAGAAACCTCCTCCAGGGTTTGCGTTACCCTGAAGTCGCGACGACGGGCCAGCGAAAGGAAACCGTCGAGGGTCGGAGAGCCTCCCTTCACACTCCGCAGTTCCAGACGCGGTGATGGAAACTTCTCGAGGTAGTCCAACAGAGCCTCGAACACGACGTCCTCCTTGCCCGCCTCGGGCAAGAAGTCCATGTAGTCGCAGAGATCTTCGCTTCCGGTAAAATAGAGGGTTTCATCCTTCAATCTCAGGGAGACAATCCCGATGGTGCGGTTGTCTTCGATCACCTGCAACAGATGCAACTCGTTGCCCTCGCCGAAAACCTCCCACCATGTCCGGTGCCAATCCGGGGTGGCAAATATTGAATTCGACTCGCTGCGAGGGAGAAGATCCCGCCAAGCGGAGTCGACGCCCTCGAAAGTCTCTCGGTTTATGAAAACCTCTCCTGCTCTTAACAATGCTGATGAAAGGCGAGTTCACCGACCCCCACGCTGGAAGGAGAGTTTGACTTGAAGATTTGAAAGTTCATTCTACTGGCGATCGACCAGCGAGAAGAACTCCGAGCGTGTTATAGCGCTGCGACGGAAGATACCCCGATTGGCCGAGGTAACGACCTTGCTGCCAGGTTTTCTCACCCCGCGCATAGTCATGCACAGGTGCTCGGCCTGTATGACCACCGCCACGCCCTCCGGACGAAGGGCCTCCATTATGCAATCAGCGATTTGGCTCGTGAGACGCTCCTGTAGTTGGGGGCGCTTGGCCAGTGTCTCTACCACTCGGGCTAGCTTGCTGATCCCGACAACCCGCCCGTTGGGTATATAACCCACGTGGCAGATGCCATGGAACGGGAGCAAATGGTGCTCACACACCGAGTAGAAGGGGATGTCCCGGAGGATAACCATCTCCTTGTGACCTTCCTCGAAGCCCACCATAAGATCCTTCTTGGGGTCTTCCGCTACGCCCCGAAAAATCTCGGCATACATCTCGGCGATCCTTCTCGGCGTTTCTTTGAGGCCCTCGCGTTCCGGGTCCTCTCCGATCGCTTCGAGAATACTTCTTACCGCTTCCGCAATCCTTGGCTGATCAATCAATAGGTTATCGCTGCCTCCAAACAATCCGGTCATAGACGTGCAACGATAACTATAAGCCTTTTACGACCGAAGATCAAGCGCACTGGCGGGAAAGGAGTCGGGGGCCAGGGGGTGAGGGGACAGGGGTCAGAGGTCAATTCCCCGCCCCTCACCCCTGACCCCTGTCCCCCTACCTTCCCACTCTGGGCCGTTTCATCTCGAAGATCTGGCGGGTCCTAGTGTAGAGATCGCCGGCAAGGCGACCCACCGGCTGCAGCTTTTCCATGTCAATTCTACCATCTTGAAGGAATTCGTCTTTGATGTGAAACTGCACTACTTCGCCAAAGGGAACGCTGGTGCGGTTTTCCCCCTCCCCCAACTCGATCATCTGTACAAGTTTGCACTCAAGGCTGATGGGAGATTCC
>JAUSEJ010000502.1 GCA_030650265.1 Dehalococcoidia bacterium
AGGCATCCCGATGAGCCAGAGTCTGAACCAGCAGGACACCAAACTCCGCCGGCAGTAAATCTGAATACTTGACCATACGATCAAACTGCTTCGGGGTTGCCCGTGTCGCCAGGGCGGAGACCAGGGCATACCTCAGGTCCATCCTGTTCTCGGGCGGAATGTAGTTGTTACCGGCAAAAATGGTATCCAGGTCAGGCAGTTCCGTCTGTACCTTGAGGAACGCCATAAACTCGGCGGTGGCGCCTTTCCCGATGGTTCCCTCCAGGCTCTCGTGCAGGACTCTGGTATTGGAGATGCCTCCCAATAACTTACTGGCAAACTCCCATGTCCTGGGGCTTGGGAAGGCCTTCTCATCAGACTCCGGATTGAAGTCCGGAGCCAGCAGATCGCCACCCCGCCAGTTGATGAAGCCGATAATATTCGGGTTTATCTTCTCCCGCATCGCCCATTCCAGCCAGTCGTCAAGATTAACCTCGAAGTTGATATGGACAAATCGGTTCGCCAGGGCGGTAGACATCCGGTAAACCACCGCCCTGTCCTGGAGGCGGTTCCCGGCAGCGACTATATACCACCCCTCAGGTAGTGAATACTCCCCAATCTTCCTGTCCAGGGTAAGCTGGTAGGCGGATGCTTGGGTTAGCGGTGGACAGCTTGTTAATTCATCCAGGAACAGGAAGCCTTTACCTTCGGTTGGCAGCTCAGGCGGGGACAGCCAGCGTGCCTTGCCATCGATGACCGCAGGTATACCCCGCAGGTCGGTAGGGTCTCGCTGGGCGAGCCTCATATCCACGAAGCCTACTTTCTCTTCTTCCGCTACCTGTTTCGGCATAGCGGACTTACCGCCGCCGGGAGGTCCCCATAGATGAATCGGCGGGGTTCCCAGCGGATTTTTAATTGCCTCCTTTAATAGTGCTTTTACATCTCTCGGTCTCATTCTTTCTCCTCCTTTATTCTTTCCAGAAACCGTTCAATTTGAACGATTTCGCCTGATTGCTATACGACGCCCTTGAAGCTTGGGAAACGGAGTACTCCGTCATTGGTCATTTCGAGATAGCGCACCTTGACAGCGAATGGCTTAATCCAGGTTGCCGGCTCGGGTTCCCTGGGGAACGGACAGACGCTAAGCGAGAACATCTTCATCAGGTCCGAGATGTCCTGAGCATTGAAGCCAGTCCCGACCTCACCAACGTAGTTACCTTTAGCATCCGCCAGGACGAGGGCTCCGAAGGTCGATGCCCGCCATCCCGTGCCAGCCGTATATCCGATTGCCATAAAAGTCCCGAGCTGCCAGCACTTCACCTTGAGCCATTCCCTCTTATCACGGAGGTACCTCCCGTGCTTGTGCTTGCCGACTATGCCTTCTTCGCCCTGGCGATAGACGCCATCCGCGATGGCTTTCAGGGCTTTCGACTGCGCCAGCAGGGCTACTCCGTCATCAAAATAGGGAGCCATCTCTACGGTGGGTGTCGGTATGAGTATTTGTGCCAGAAGTTCCTTGCGGTCGAGTAGAGGTAGGTTCTCCACACTATTGCCGTCGACCTCCAGCACATCGAAGACAACCAGCTTCGCCGGCATCGCCTTGACCGCCATCAAGATTTCCCTGTCACGGTTAACTCGGGGCTGAATACCATCCTGAAAGCTTTTCCCAGCAGCCGAGACGATCTCCCCATCCAGGATGGCTGGTTTAGTGAGGTTGAATTCCAGTTCCGGAAAGGTGGCGGTCTTATCGGTGCCGCTCCGGGCTTGCAACCGGTATCCCTTCATTGTGCCATCAACGAAAGCGATAGCCCGGGCTCCGTCGTATTTAAGTTCGAATAACATTCTCGGGTCATTGGTCACCTCGCCGCCGTCCTTGGCGAGCATAGGTTTGATTTTCTCCATTTATCATCTCCTTAATCCCATGTCCTCTTCTATTTCCCGCAGTATCTCCCTGAAAACATCACAACCTTGCTCCGCCTCGCTGGTCTCGTAAACGCAGGGACGACCCTCATTAAGGTCGCAGCTATCCACCCAATCTTTTCTCCCGTAGCAGTGTGGGCATCCCTCTTTAGATAGCGGTCGGACTCGTATTCCCGGCAGCCGAGACTGGTGTTCCTCTATAGCTACCGCTCGGTCGTCCATCTTTACATCGTATGGTTCGGGCATCATCG
>JAUSEJ010000513.1 GCA_030650265.1 Dehalococcoidia bacterium
AAAAGACATCGTAGCGCTGCAGTTCGGGCCCGAGGCGCTCGAATCGGGTAACCAGGTCGGACCCCAGGCAGATGCGATCGCTAAAGCGTTCGGTCAAGGCCAGCCATTCTTCGCTGGGCTGACCGTTTGGACAGATCACCACATCGAAGATTATCCACGAATAATCGACATAGAGATTCGGATACTGCTCTAGCAGCCGCTGCACCATCTTGTGGTAGAATGGCACGTTCACCCGCCGCGACATGCCGCAGTGAGCGAAGACGAAGCGCGTGCGGGGATGGTCGCGCACGGCCTCCTCCAATTCATAGAGGTAAACGGGCTGATCGCTGCGGGAAACCGACGTGACGTTCGGATGGAGTAGTACCGGCAGGTCATGGTCGCCGGCAAACTGGTAGACCGGCCACATCGCCCGATGGTTGGCCCTGGGAGGCTCACCATAAGTGAGTGACGTGAGGTCGTCGTGGCGCAGCAAGACCTCGCCGATGCCACTCCATAGATCCGGATACTGGGCGTACATCCGCTCGATGTGGCGTATGGCGTAGCGGTCGGTAGGATTGAAGCCGCAGATCAGGGGCAATAGACGGTCCTGTTGCTCTGCTGGCAAGGACCTCACCATCTCGGCGACGACCACGTCGGTGCAGGCGTAGTAGTAACAACGGGCGTCGTCGGCCAGGTAGTAATCCGGGTGTTCGCGCTCCCATTCGTTCCACATCTTGGTGACCGGCAACCCGAATATCACCGCCTTGCGCACGTTAGCCCGGTCCATGTAGTACATCAGCTTCTCGCCGCCCGGCGTGTCCTGAATGAAGTTGACCACGTGCAGGTGCGCGTCGATGAGAGGGTAAGCGCTACCTCTAAGTGGAGTCAGTGAGCCCCTTTTGTTCTGATCGCGAGACCAGGTAGGAATCTGTTCGTTAGGCATGGGCATTCACCCCCAATAGCTCGTAGAGATAGGCAGCCTCGTCGGCCTCGAGCCGGCGACAGAGGAACTCCCAATCAGCCGCGTTGCCGATCAACTCGACCAATCGCCCGCGCGTAAAATGATTTAGTAGTTCCCGGCTGATGGACGCGGGCAAGGCTCGCAGCAAGTACGCCAGGTCCCGGCCGGTGCCAACCAATTCGATCAGGAACTCCGAACCGAGTAGGTCAATCAGGAATCTCTGGCCAGCCTCATCCAGCCCGGTCAATACTTGGCTCAGGCCAATGGCGTCGGCGAGAACCAGCCGCAGGTAGTCAACCCCCAGCAACTCCAGTAGCCTCTGGTCACACTCACCATACACCCATTCGAGAATCCCGGCGAGATCGCCACAGGAAACAATCAGACGACGAAGTCCATCCCGGCCGAGCCTTTCCAGAAGTGCCTGCTCTACCTCCACCACCGACATTGTAGCCAGGATGTCACGCAAGTAGCGGGCGCTTTGCAAAACATCGGCCAGGCGAGAACCGAGTGCCCTGATGAAGAAGACCTGATCCGCCGGCTCCAGTGACTTCAACACAATGCAAAACCCGGTCGGGCTGTCGACGATGTCGGTCAGGTTCGACGCCAATTGTTCCAGGACCTCTCGATCGTGCTGTCCCTGAAGCACGTCCAGGGCCACGGACAACTCGTTGGCTGTCCCGATCGCCAGCGTCTCGCCATCGATAGTCACTGGATAGCGAGTGAGTAATATCAATGTGACAGACCCTCCTTGAATCAGGTTTTCTTGTGAAACACGTCAATGGGTGTGCGCATTATACCCAACCCAACGAGGACGCGCAACTGCAAATATTCCCGAATCGCGCGACGCAGCTAGAACCTCACAAAGATGGGACTATCATCAAGCTGAAGAGAAGTCGGATTGCCACCACCGGCGAGAGGAATGGTCTGTCCCATCTTGTTCCGGGCCGAAGAGGCCGCCCCTGGCACTGTGACCGCGAGTGGTTCGCCCGTCGCCCAGAGCGCCCAGAGCCAGCGGCCGCCGGCGTTGAAAGCATATCCCTCTATACCACCGGTGACGCCGACATCGCCGGGAGAGACCGCCCGCACGAACTCGGCGCCGTCGAACTGCCGCGACGCCTCCTGGAAGGCAGAGTAGGAGGGCCGTTGTTGATTGTTCACATTCAGCAAGCCATAAGGATAACCTGCCCCGGCCCAATCGGCCAGAGAAAACCAGACGACCATGTGAAGGTTCAGAGACAGACTTCTAGATAGCAATTTGGCAACGTAACGGGACTGGGCCTCCCCATTCGCCGCGGCAAAGTTCGGCGAGTTGCTGGGAGTGCTTGTCCAGCTTGCTTCAGTAACAGCCACTGGCTTGCTAACCCCATAATTGGCCATCTTCTGCCGGACAGCCTGAACTTTGCCGATGATGTCGACCCCGCTGGCTGACCAGGCAAATTCAAAGCTGGAGAAATAGTGGATGTTCAACACGTCGAAGTAGTTGCCTGCTCCCGCCGCCAGTATCTGGTCAATGAAGCTCATATTGAAGGAAGCCGTATTCTCATGGGCGAGGCCGCCCGTCAGCACCTGGGCAGCAGGGTCAGCGGCTTTGACCGCGCTGTAGGCGGCCTGGAGCATTGAAGCATACTGGGCGGGGTAGTCTCCCCAGCAGCCGCCCAACCAGAGTCCAAGGGTAACCATGTCTCTGTTGTCGGCCTCGTTGTAGAACTCCCACTGCTTGACGTTATAGGGCGCCCGACTGTAGCGACTGACGATGGCCTGAACGAACCTGCTAAAGGCTGCCTGTCCACCCGGCTTATCGATGGGGCCGCAATTAGTGCTGGAAGCCCAGGAAGGGTTGTTTCTGATCTCAACGAGAGGACTTATCCCCGCGGCGCCGAGGGCGGCCAAAAGACTGTCAAGATAGAAGTCATAGGTCGGCGGATTGGTGAAATTGGCTTCGACGCGGCTCCACTCCAGCGTAACTCGCGTCGCCTTTGCGCCCGTCCCTTTCAGGAGGTTAACTGTTCCGGCGTCCCCTGACCCAATAAAAACTGCTAGCCGAGTGCGATCACCGGATGTCGGCGGGGGCGGCAAGGGTGTGGGCACTGTCGGTACCGGCGTCATCGAAGGCAGAGGTGCGGAAGTCGGCGGGGGTGAAGGCGTGGGTGTCAGCACGATCGGAACTGGCGTCATCGAAGGTGGGAAGAGGGTAGGCGTCATGGACGCAGTGGAGGGTGACGAACTCGGAATCACCGACGTGCCGGCTGTCGGCGTATTTGTGGCTGGTTCAGGTGTGCGAGTAGGAGATGGAGTCACAATCGTGGCAGTTGCTGAAGCGCTTGCGGGATCAGGCGCGATACTAGAGCTGCTATCGCCAAGCGAGACGTAGGGCTCGCCTTGATTCTCCTGCTGAGGACCACCAGATCTACTGCTCAAGTTCACCAGCAGCATGAGCACGATGAAGGCTGTCACGACAATCTGCGTGGCAATGACAAGAACTCGTGAGCGGTCAAAATGTCGCACGTCTACACCATCAATCCCCACGGTCTGATCTAAGATTGAGCGTTAACCACCTGGAAGCGCAAGTGGCAATCTTGCTAACGAGCTTATGTTACCCCATGTCACCGATGAATACAAGGACGCCTCTGATACCATGACTTGTGAGCACTAATAAGGGCGAGTTAAGGTAGCCGCGCACTTGCTTTACTGTCCGCGGCCTCCGGTTCATATCGCGCCAAAGGTCTCCGGTCGGCTTGTCAGGGGAATGCGCTTCCTCACATTTCCGCCCTACAAACCAGCTGACCAAGATATCCAAGCAGAACTCTTGAGGCTCTGGCAGAGATTGAATGGGGCAAGCGAATGAGTGGTATTTGCGGCGAAGAATCATCCGCCTGAAGTTGTGCCATTCCAGACAACAGGGAAATACATCTGATTGGTGAGGGCTACGTAGTGCAGGATCGTACCTTGTATTCCCACCGCCCAGGCCTCATCGGCCGCCAGCGCCTTGACGGAGTAGAGGTCGCTGTTCGTGGGGCTAAGAAACCTATTCCACGTGCCATCGACATAGTGAAGGATCGTTCCGGAATCACCAACCGCCCATCCCTCGCCGGCGGAGGCCATCGCCACGGAGCGGAGGGTACCTGTAACGGGGCTGGAAACGCTCACCCAACCGCCATCGACATAGTGAAGGATCGTACCATGGTCGCCCACTGCCCAGCCTTCAGCGCCCGATACCATCGCCACGGAGTGAAGGGTGGAGGAAATGGGGACGGAAGCGTCCTGCCAACTCCCACTCACATAGTGGGCGATGGCGCCCTCCGAGCCTACAGCCCAGCTATCTGTGGAGGAGATGACCGCCACTGAGTTGAGGGTCCGGCTGAGGGGGCTTGAGACACTCACCCAAATGCCATTTGTGTAGTGGAATATCACACTTGTGCCGGCGACGCCGGGGTCGCCGTCGTGACCAACGGCCCAGCCCTCATCAGGCGACACCATCGCCACAGAACTCAAGAGGCTTACAGCAGGGATTGAGACGCTCACCCAGTCGCCATTGACATAGTGAAGGATTCTGGCCTTGCCGCCGGAATAGGTTCCGCTACCTACTGCCCAACCGTCATCAGGTGATAACATCTGGACGGAGGTGAGGCCATTGGCGGAACCATGGTCCACAAATTCCCATGCCGACCATACGCCATTTTCATAGTGTTGGGCTATTTTGCAGAAATACCTGCCCACATAGTCACACCACTGCCCCCCAACTGCCCAGCCTTCACCAGGTGAAGCCATTGACACGTCGCGCCACCATAAGTCCGGATTTTGTGGTGTGGCCAATACCCATGCTCTGACGGGGAAGTCCTGAGCGACAGCCGGGGCAGGCTCGGGTGAGGCCAGGGTCTGGAATTGGCTAACGGGTGAGATTGCTGAAGAGGAAGGCGACGCCTTGGCCGTCCCT
>JAUSEJ010000520.1 GCA_030650265.1 Dehalococcoidia bacterium
TGATGAACTCGCCGCAACCGAAGGCTCGCAGAAAGCCGCCGTGGGGTGGCTTGAGCCTGAGGGGCTCAGCCATCGGGGGTTTCCTTCTTGCTCCAGAGCTTGCCGTACCACTCTTTCAATTCATCGCCGCCGATTTTTCGGTATCGCGCCGTTGTATTGAACGAGCTGTGCCCCAAGTGTTCTTGCAACAGGCGCAGACCGTCGCCGGAATCGTCGACTTTCACCGCATGGACGGCGAAAGAGTCCCTTAAGCGGTGAGGGCTGATGCCGCGGACCTTGCCAGTATCGGGGTTGGCCAATTCCGGCAGACCGGCCCTCTGGGCGCACTCTCGGATGACCTGCCAAGCCCGATGTCTGTTGATGCCGAAGATGAGCAGTCTTTCTTTCTTCAACACCGGCCCGCCGCGCGAAATGTAATCACGGAGCACCTTCACCGTATCTTCGTCCAATGGCAGCGTTCTGACCCTGCGATGTTCTTGTTCTTTGCGGACCGCTTCAACGATGTTTTGCCCGCAGCCAGGGCAAAAGCTGTGTTTTCTTCCGAGCCTGGCGTTACAGTGAGGACACGCCAGATTGAGGCGGGTCTTGAGGTGCAGGATAGTGACCCTGCCTTGCTCCAGGTCGATGTCCTCCACGGCGAGAGCTAAAGCCTCGCTGATGCGACAGCCCAGATGGGAGAGTAGCCGGATGAGTAGCCGATCGCGCAAGTTGGTGGCTGCCTCCTCCAGTGCTTCCACTTCAGCAGGTTCGAGGTAGGCCTTAGTCATGGCCGGCCTCCCAGCATCCACATCGGATCATCTTCCCCTATTGGCGCACTCCCCGTGTCGCCATTGGCGTTCGCGCATATAAGCGGATGCGGCTTGCCTTTCGCCATCGGAACTGAGTTCGATGGTCTGTCCGCAGACAGAACAGGGATAGGTGACTTTGTATAGTCGTTCGGCCTTCGCATAGCCATTCTTGAAACCATCGGCATAGGCGGTCTTTCTGACTGCTGCTTCGTCTTGGCGCTGAATTTCGATTGTGCCCAGGCCGATCTTGAGGATATCGGCGAAGCTGCTCTTCTCGGACTTCTTGGCAGCCGTGAGCCTGTCATAGATCTCCTTCGGAACCCGGCAGCTGATCGTAGGCTTCTTCTTCTCGTACCTTAGTCTGGAGGGAGGGCCCTTCCTTCTTGGTTTCTTCATGGCGCGCTTATCTCCCCCAGATCACCATAACGTTTGCCATACGGTTTGCCCTGACGTTTTCCCTGCCGTCTGCCACATCCGCTCTTCCAGAACGGCAGACATGTAATTCCTGAACAAGCTGGGATACGCCCTTGGGGCGGCGGCAACATCATCATCTAGCGGCCCCCCCTCGGGATGCATTGCTATCCGCGGTTCCAGGCCGCTGTGGCCCATCGAGCAGCTTTTCCAGCGCTCGGCGCGGCACTAGGAGTCTGCGGCCCATCTTGATGGCAGGAATCTCTCCGGTCTTGACTCGGTCGTAGGCTAGTTGCCTCCCAATGCCCAGCAGTTTCGCAGCCTCATCTACAGTCAGCGTCAATCGCTCTCCGTCCATCTGAAATCTCCTTCGTGGCATAAGCCCTTGACCTATCGTAGGCCATGTGGTATTATTGCACAATAGACCAAGTTATTGACCAATATACAAGACAATAGGCTGGTATCAACACTGTAGGTGTCTTAATGAGACGAAAAGACGTGTCGCCAGGAGAACTGCCCAAGCTAGTTTCGCTGAAGCAGGCGAATACCAGCTGGCTGAAGATCGAGCGGGAGACGGGCATCCCCAGGCGCATCGCCAAGCGGGCCTATGAGCAGTGGCAGCGCAACCAAGCGTGGGAACAACTCAAAGAAGCGCGCAAGGACGTGGCGGCCGAGGAGTTCCGCAAACACCTCGACGCTCTCACTCAGATGGCGGATTCCCTGATCGGTGCCCTGCGCGTACCATCATCTTCGAGCGAAACCTCGAAAGCGGACGATTTGCTGGCCGGGCTGTGGCAGAAGGACGTTTCCCCGGCGCCTGAGCCATCGGAGTTCGCAGTGCGGAGATATCTCAGTGACAGGGACATGCGGCGCATTGAACGCCGTAATCGTCTGGTGTTCCAGGCGCTCCAAGCGCACACACAGGGCAAAGTAAAGTGGGAGGCCTTGGAGGAATGGAAGAAATCGTGGGATGATGGCGTCTCGTACCTAGCTCAGTTAAGGAAACAGGCATTGGACGTAATGAAAGGCTACCTCGCGCAGAAACCTGGCTTGAAGGAACGCATGGAAAAGGCGACTGCCTTGAAAGACATTGTTGACAGGTTAGTGGTGCTGGTGCTGGGGAAGGTGTGGAAAGGCGTCCCC
>JAUSEJ010000525.1 GCA_030650265.1 Dehalococcoidia bacterium
GATAAGCCGGGGCCTGTGGCTAGTAGTCATCTTCGCCTCCTGTGTCTATCGCAAAGTCGGGACAGAAACGCTCACAAATCCGACATCGGTTGCAGACATCTTTGTCTACGAAGGCCTTGTTCTCCTCGCTGAGACAACGTACGCCAAGAGGGCAGAACGCCACACATATGCCGCATCCCTTGCACCATCGCTCCCGAATGGTAACCTTCGTCTTTCTCTTCGAAGCTGTCTGCACCATTTCTACCTTGGACCTCCACAGCTCGATTCAATCCGATACGGGCGAGTGCCAAATTCGCTCCTCTGCAATTTAGCACGAACGAATCTGGAATGCAAATTGTCGCAACCCGAATTCCCGCGGAAGACAATCCTCCCGTCCGTCTTTCTCCGGCCTAGATCACTCCGGCTTCTCTTAGCTTTACCAAGTTCTCCCGGTCGTAGCCGAGGGAGCCGAGTACCTCTTCGTTGTGCTGGCCAAGGAGTGGCGCCGGCCGCCTCATCTCCCATGGTGTTTCCGCCATCTTGTAGGGAGCGCCCGGCATCGTGAGCTTACCCATAGCCGGATGCTCGACTTCGACGAAGAACTCCCTTGACTCGAATTGTGGGTCATTGGCGATATCCTCCATGGTGTTAAGTGGACCAACGAGGACGTTAGCCGCCTGGCCTTTCAGGAATATCTCGCTCTTTGTCCGGTCGAGACACCAGGGGATAAAGTAGGCATTGAAGATATCCAGCATATCCCCGTTCGCCTGACCGGCTGCTGTACCGAACACCGGAACGCTGAGCTCTTCCGGATAATCCAGCATCTTTAGGATTCGGGGCCAATACCGGATGCGACCGGTAATTTGGACGTAACCATCGCTGCATATGTAGACCCCCTCCGGATAGCCACGGACGACCGCACCTTCTTCTCGCTTCTCCACCCTCTTCGTGTAGCCATAGCCCATGATATTGCCTCCGCGCAGATCGATGGAGCCGATTTGGGTCTCGAAGATAGAGACGTCGAGATGGTCTCCGATCCCTTTCTCTTCCGCGGCCCATAGAGCGATGGATGTAGCAAGCGATGCGACAGTGCCGGCCTGAAACTGGACAGAGTCGCCCCCGAGCTTCAGTGGTTCCCGGTCTGCCAGCCCTCGCGAATACATCTCGCCACCCATAGCGTTGAGTACAAGCTCGGAGGCCTTGTAGTCCCGGTAGGGACCGGTCTGGCCGAAGTTGGAGATGGAGACCATGACTAGGCGGGGATTGATCTCCTTTAAGGTTTCATAGGTCAGGCCGAGGTCAGGCATCACGCGCGGGGCAAAGTTCTCGATCAGAATATCGGCATTCTCGACGAGCCGCAAAAGGATTTCCCGGCCGGACTGACTCCTAAGATTGAGGGTAATCCCTCGCTTGTTCGTATTCAAGTAGGCGAAGAGCCCGCTCTTCTCAGGATGGGGCACGTCGCCGAGGAATGGGGCAAGGCGCCGGGCCGGGTCGCCTTCGCCGGGCTTCTCCACCTTGACGACGTCAGCGCCATAATCGGCCAGCAACTTGGTGCAATAAGGCCCGGCGATGTGATGGGTCAGGTCGATGATTCTCACGCCAGCCATGGCGGCGTCAAACATGATTCCACCTCCGACGAGCCTGCAAGAGCATCGTCTCGTCCGTCAGATCTAATATGGGCTGCCTGCATGGCCTCTGTATTGACAGTCAAAGCCGGCCTGATCGCAAGACGGCCAAGATGGTTTGTGCAATACAGCCCACCAATCTGGACTCAGGTATTATACACATCATGTCAAACCGATGCAAGGAGGTGTGGGGAGATTCGTGTTAGGCTACAAATGCGCACGACTTTTCGGAGTGGGGAGGGGGCCTGATTATTTGCCTCAGGAACCAGCAAGTCCGCTCGGTTTAGCGGATTTGTGGGAGAAGATCCATTGATGGTAGCAGGGGGCAGATTTGAACTGCCGACCAAGGGCTTATGAGGCTCTAGTCACGATGACCAAGGGCTT
>JAUSEJ010000528.1 GCA_030650265.1 Dehalococcoidia bacterium
TTAACCCCTATCTTCCGCCAGTAGCCTGCCAGTGCCTGGTTTATCGTGGTCATCGGGCCACCGGCTCCCATCTCCCAGTACTTCAAGTTGAACCCACTGGGATAACCTGCATCGGCCATCAGCTTCTTGGATCCATCAGGGTCATAGGGGTCCGCCTTCAGTACGTTGGGATCGAAGAAGTAGGCAGATGGCAGCACGCGGAACGCCACAGATGGCCTGGCGAATCCGCCGTAAAGCTTGTCGGCCATTTCCTGACGGTTGATCCCCAGTGACAGGGCTTTGCGCACCCTTACGTCACTCAGGGCATAGTCCTTAGGATTCGCAGCGTCCCAGAACACGAACTGCCACGCCTGAGCTCCACCGTCCCAGTCGACTATGCGCAGTCCGGCTGCCTTCGCTCCGGCTACCGAGTCGGCAGAAATTGCTGCCAGGTCCAACTCCCCAGTCTTGAGCATGGCGACCACTGTTGCTTCCTCGTTGACAAACAGGGCCGTGATATTCTTGAACTTGGCGGTTTCCTTCCAATGGCTGTCGACCGCCTCAAACTCCATTCGGTTTCCAATTTCAATCTTTGTTACCTTGTAAGGGCCGCTGCCTATGGGATTCTTGCCGAAGTAATCGTCGCCTTTCGCCTCGATGTACTTCTTCGGCACCACGGCGGTGCTGCCCCCATAATTGTTGAAGCCCTGTATCAACTCCCAAATCGGCTGCTTCATCTTCACGACGATGGTCCAGTCACCCACCAGTTCTACGCTGGCAATCTGGGTCCGCCAAGTTGCCGCGTCGGGGTGGCGGGAGTCGGCCGCCAGAATCCTGTCGAGGCTGAATTTGACATCCGCCCCGGTAAGGTCACTGCCGTCGTGGAACTTGACCCCTTTCCTGATGTAGAAGGTGTGGGCAAGGCCATCTTTGGAAAACTCCCACTTCTCCGCTATGCCGGGCGCCGGCCTTCCATCAGGGTCCGGCTCGATAAGAAGGTCGAAGACACGAAAGCCGGTCGTCATGTACCCTCTAGGGGTGCCAAACTTGGGATCGAATACGCCGGCGCCGATGTCTGCAGCGAGCGTTAAGCTGCCGCCAGGCTTTGGCAGCGGCGTCGGCGTTTTGGGCGCGGTCGAGGTCGGAGGCGCCGATGTGGTTGGCGATGCAGCCGGCGATTGCGGTGTGTTCGAGCATCCTTCCGCTAGAAGGACTAAGATTAGGGCGCCCACCATCATTAACACGAAGAGCAGCCTGGTCAACGCCGAACTCACTCTCATTTCGTTTCTCCTCCTTCAATATCTAACAAGCAGCGATTTGACTGATCGCCATGAATAACTACCGTTTCACAGCGGCCTTCTGCCGGCCGTTCCCGGGTCATATCCCGCCGTGCTGAAGCGCCCTTTCTATCTCGCGTGCCAGGTCATACTCCACCGAAAGCTTGTTCGGTTCCCTCGGCCCCAGAGCTACCTTGAGGCCGAGAAACACCGGTCCCGGTTCGTGCAGGAGATTCGGCAGGTGCTCGCGGAAATCAATTAAGTTATCGAACTCATAGGCTCTGGTCAGCCCAACGGCCCTGGCGACGCCACAAAGGCTGAGTTTGTCGGCAGCCGGAAGCTTTACCTGTCCAGGCAGCTCGTACATCCCGTTTTCCAAAACGCAATGAATCAGGTTCTTTGGTGATTCGTTGGAGATAGTAACAAGTGTGCCGAGATTCATAAGCAGGCTGCCATCGCCGTCTAGGACAATTACCCGTTTGTCGGGGCAAGCCATGGCTAGACCAAGACCAACACTGGAGGCATAGCCCATGGCTCCAGATACTTGAAAGTTAAGGGAACTTGGTGATAGAGGCGGCCACTCGGTCATAGAGGTCATCGTGAAAACCACGATTTCGTCCGTGCGAACTTCGGCCAGGGCCTTGAGGACTTCGGTTCGGTTCATCATGATGGAACACTCCCTTCTTAGCTTCCCGCCATATATCCATCAGCCCGGGTGACGAGGAGAGCCACAGGTTTGCGCGAGCGCCACGCCTCCTCGCAGGCGAGATCGACATTCCTCAAATCCTCGTCGGTATCCAATAAATAGTGTTTGATGCCGAAGTGAGCGAGGAACGACTGGGTGTAATCAATGGCTGGCGGTCGTGGCGTGGGTGAAGGGACGGGCGAAGGATGCGTAATGTAATGCACTGGACGATATGCCGGCCACCCGATCATTAGCAACATTGGTATGTCCAAACCAACCACCCACTGGAGGACGTTGCCGCTATCGTATATCCCCGCATTCTCGGCTATTATTGCTCCCCGCTTGCCGCCTAGATGCAGGCCGGCGCAGATACCCACGGCCTCTGACTCCCGGCACACCTGGACCGTCTTGATCTCGGGATCGTCGAGCATCTCCTGATGCAGGAAGTGGGTTGCGCTGCAAGGTATCCAGACGACATGGTGGATGCCCGCCTTCTTGAGTTCCTCACAGAGAGCCTTTCCTCTATTCATAGCGACACTCCCCAATCCATACCGGCTGTAAAATAGGATGTTTGCCAGACGGCCATTCTTATTGCAACATTCGACTGCGGAGAAAAGGGCCAGACAACAATGGCTGACTACCCTTTCGAGACGTGCTTAAAGTATCAGATGATGGCCCCAAGTATATGGGAGGAGTAGTCTCCGCATATAAGGAAAAATACGTATCTTTGACTATACGTATTTCAGCGACTGTCGTCTAGGCCTTGTCGTCTTCGAGTGAAAGCAGCCTGGTCTCGGTTATATATCGACTGAGAGCGGTGCGGGAGCCGATACCAAGGCAGGCATATATATGGTCGAGATGGGTGGTGACAGTTCGTTGGCTGAGGACCAGTCGTTCGGCTATCCCGGAATTGGCCAAGCCCTCCGCGACCAGGCGGGCGATCTGGAGCTGCCGAATAGTCAGAGGACCTCTGGACAAACTGGTCCGACGTCTTAGCGGAATGGAGATGCCAAGGCCCCTAAGCAATCGTCTGGCCCGGTCGGCGTAGCGCTGGGCGCCAATGTGCTCGAACGTGGCGAGACTCAAATGAGCGGCGGCGGCGGCTACTGCTGGCTGTGTCAGGGTTGTCGCTGACGCCTGCTCCAGCAAAGCCCTCGCGGCTTCGAAGGGCATGCCTAGAGACGTGAAAGTCTCATACGCACGCGCAAAGCAGGAGATAGCGCCCTCCCGTTGGCCCTGTGCAAGCCGGGCTAGACCCTCAGCCCGGGAGGAAAGGGCCGTAAGGTATGGTGCGCCAGGTGGGCCCAAAAAAGCCAGATCATGGGCCGTTTTCAGCGCGCTTTCCGGGTCTCCAGCCGCTACCTGTGCTTCGGCCAGAAGCATCAAAGCCATTGGCTTTGACGCCGACGTCACACCGGCGGGAGTCGCCTCCCATGATCTTGGTGGACGGGCGAAGCCCCTAGTAATGCCAAGGGCACGTTCCACCTGACCACGCTCAAGAGCAAGAGCAGCTTCGGCTATATCTACCAGACTGAAGACCTGCCTGTCCTCCGGGACTTCGCTGCCGTGGACGATCCTTACCTCGGCGATGCAGGCTTCGGCTTCTGGCAACTCTCCATTCAGGGCGAGGATCATTGCCCGCCAAGCCAGAGCATAGGCCAAGTAATGAGGATTGCCAATTCTACGACCGGCCCCGACGGCTTCCATGCCCAGGCGCACCGCTTCGTCCCACAGCCCTGCCATGAAGTATGCATGAGCCAGGCGAACGCGGGGAACGACTTCCATAGGTGGAGCACCTGGTCGTTGGGCTACCGCCAGACCACGTTCGGCGTGGTAGCGCATGAAATGGTGATCTCCCAGGCGCATGCCGACCAACGTCAGCATAGCATGGCCTCGCAGGCGCATCGCCAAAGCTTCCCCTTCGGGGAAGGATTCGCCTAACCTCAGAGCGCTCAGAGCGTGTTTGCGCGCACCCTCGATATCGCCCTGCGCCAGCGCAAACACTGTGGTTACCAGATTGGCCTCGGCCTCCGCCCGTGGTGATGACAATCGCCGGGCCATGCCTATGAGAGCCGCTGCCGAGCCCAACGTACCCATTGCATCTCCGAGTTGGTTGAAGACACGATGCCGTGTGAAGGTCAGATCGGCTGATTGCGGGTCGCTCTTTTCGCCAGAATATATCAGGCTGGCCTTCAGGTGAGCGTTGGCGACGTCGAAATGGCCACGGTCCCATTCTGCCAGCGCCAATCGGCGATGAAGGCGAGTCACGGCCATAGTCTCTTTCTCGGAAAGAGCAGCTTGTTTGCGTCCGTCCGTCAGTAGGGCTAGCGCCTCGTTCCACACGTCAATGGCCGATCGCCAATCACCGAACTGCCCCCAGGCCTCGCCAAGCTGCTCGAGCAGCCATGGTAATGATTCATTGTCGCCGCCGGAGGTAGCCTCACGTTCTCCTTCAATCCCTACGGCCAAAGACGCGCTAGCAGGCCAACCAGCATCGCCACGAGGAGTTTGGCTGTCAGATAGAACTCCAGACAAATCCGGGAGCGGGGTAGGGTCGGGTTCAACCCTGGCAGTGGCGCCGGGCGAATGATCAAAGAGAGGGTCTTTGGCCTCATGTCGGGAGAACGACGGCTGACCTGTTCGCCTCTCCAACAAGAGATTATGTTCTTCACTCGCCGCTACATGGCGCCGGCGCTCGATCTCCGGCAGGTCGTCAATGGCAACCTCCCGAATAAGGGGGTGGACAATACTATAGCCGACCTCGGCCCCGTCAATCCTTTCAGCCACCAAGTAATGTGCTTTTAGACTGCGCAGAGACCGGAAAAGTGCCTTGTCGCTCTGCCCGCTCTCCGTCCTCAGGTAAGAGTAGGTGGCAATGTCACCCGAAATTGCGATCATATCGAGGACAATCCGGTCCGTTGCTGACAACTGCTCCAGACGTCCCAAAATGAGATCTCGAAGAAGAGGTGGTAGAGGCCCTGTTCTTGCCGCCTCAATTGCCCAAATGTCTTTTTCTGCATGGGGTCGGAGGAAATAGCCCGCGTCGATGAGGCCGGCGACCAGGCTTTCGATATAGAGAGGATATCCACCAGTACGGGCGTACACAGTTTCGATGAGTTCGTTTGATGCCTTTCCGGCCAGTAATCCCTGAACCATGTCCCTAACCGCGTCCATTCGAAGGCGCGGGATATACACCTCATCG
>JAUSEJ010000529.1 GCA_030650265.1 Dehalococcoidia bacterium
AAAGGCGGTTGCTGGTGCCACTGTCTTTTACAACGGCGCCATGCTGACGCCGACGTTGACCGGCACTTTTCACCTGGAGGACGTGCCGGCAAGCTTCCAATTCAAAGTTCTGGCGCCCGGCTACAAGAAGATGGAGACGCAGATCGACCGGCAGAAGGCGGCGGACCTGAAGCTCGAGCCATTTGTCGCCAGGGCGATCTATTTCAGCTTCTATACAACTGGTTGGGACGAAAGACGGGAGAAGCTGTTGAGTCTCGTGGACAAAACGGAACTTAATGCCGTCGTCTTCGATGTGAAGGGAGATTACGGCTACATCAGCTACCCCACGAGCGTGCCTCTGGCCAAGCAGATTGGGGCCGAGAAGATAATGGTCAAAGACATGGATGCTATGGTGGCTAGCCTGCACAAGCGCAATATTTACACGATCGCCCGCATCGTTGTCTTCAAAGATAATCAGTTAGCGACAGCGCATCCGGAATGGGCCGTCAAAACGCGGAATGGCGCCGCCTATGTCGACAACGAGGACTTGCGCTGGGTGGACCCCTTCAGGAAAGAGGTGTGGGACTACAACATCGCCATCGCCGAAGAAGTGGCGCGCAAGGGTTTCGACGAGGTTCAGTTCGATTATATTCGCTTTCCCTCGGAAGGGTCTGTTAGCGGCAACGTCTATTCCAGGCAACCCACCGAAGAATCACGGGTGACCGCCATATCCAGCTTTCTAGCTGCTGCCAGGGCCAGGCTCAAGCCGCTCGGGGTGTTCGTCAGCGCCGATGTGTTTGGTTGGACCATGTACCGGGAGGATGACATGGGGATCGGTCAGCAGATCGACCAGTTTGCCCCTTACGTCGACTACCTCTGCCCGATGGTTTATCCGTCCGGCTGGGGTCCCGGATCTTTAGGGATAAGTGATCCGGTCGCCCGGCCCTATGACATCGTTCTCCAGAGCGCCAAAAAGGGAGTCGAGCGACTGCTCAAAGTAAGCACGGTGCGGATACGGCCGTGGCTGCAAGACTTTGATGACTATGGCCCGAGCAAGCGGCCCTATGGGGTCGCAGACGTCGTAGCCCAGAAGAAGGCCGCAGCCGACGCCGGCGCCTCCGGCTGGATGTTCTGGAACGCCAGCGCCATCTACAGTGAGGCGGCCTATGCCCCGGACGGGCGTTAGTGAATATCCGAGTCCATTCGTGCCAGAAATGCCACCGGCGTTAGAATGGGGATATCATAATAAGTGTTTAGAATAAGGAGGTGGTGGTCCCCGGATACGATATAATCCGCCTGGGCTTCGGCAGCCAATGCTAGGAAGAGATCGTCATCCGGATCCCCGGAAGCAGACTGAATAAGGGAGGTGTCAAAGGGTATTGCTGCCTCCGACAGGTCACTCAATAGTTGGCTCACGTCCCGACCACTCTTTAGGTACTTTGAGACGTAAGGCCGCTCTACCACCCTATTTAGCTCCTCAATGATTTCGTCACAGACAGCAAGCTGGGAAACCCGAGCGCGCCAAAGGTTGAGAATTCTTGCAGGTGCGCCTTCACTGTTTATCAGAGAAGACACAAACACGTTCGTGTCGACAACAACGATCATTGGCTAGTATGCTTCTCAGCTCGCGTTCTGCGGCGTTCTTCCCTGACCTCGGCCAGAGCCTGAGCAACATCTCTCTCCACCTGGTCCGGGTCAACGCCAAGATTGTCTTCCCTGATCTTGTCGACCGTAGCAAAGAACCTTTCTCTGGCTCTTTCTATGCTCTGGTAGCGCTCCAAAGGTATGATCACCCCCATTGCCTTTCCCGCTCTTTCAATTACCACCTCATCGCCCTTGTAGAATACTCCTTCAAGTATTTCCCCCAGTTTTTGCCTTGCTTGCATGGCGTTAATCGTACGCTTCATGTCCTTCCGCCTCTCGCCCCTTCGTAAAAACAAGATACAAGATGCACCAATATACATAGTTAATATAACCAATATGGTTGGCAAGATCAACTAGTGAGTTGCGGCAGGATGAACCTGGTCAAACAGACGTAGTCGAGGGCGAGAAGGGCGATGTAGAGGACGGCGAACAAGACAGGGGCGTAGCGAGGGGCGACGATCTCCCGCAGTCCCAGAGTGAAGAAGAGGGCGATGGGAATCAGGGCGGGAAAGAGATAGCGTCCCTGCGCTTGAACGAACCGGAAGTTGTAGAACACGAGGACGCCGAGGACCAGCGCGAAGGTGGCTCCCATCAGCAAGAGGCAGGTCGATTGGGCCGCGCTGAGCGATCCTTCCGAAGAAGGATGCCGGATCATTCTGACGAGGAACAGCCCCATTCCGGCCAGTCCGATTGACGTGAGGACCCCCAGCAGAGTGTAGGTCCGTTCGTCGGCGAGAACACCCATCCAGCCAAACTGCGCCCAGAAGCTCTGGAAGGTAGTTGTGACAAAGAACTTCGCAAAGGCGAGGTTGAAGGGTCCGGCCAGAGGCTGCCCCTGAACGACGAGATCGTGTCTTCGCCAGACCAACAGGTCGAGTCCGCCGTAAACCAGGGCGTTTCGCACGAACCACCAGCCCCCAATCGCCAGGGCAATAACAAAGGCTACAGCCGTTTCCTTAAC
>JAUSEJ010000530.1 GCA_030650265.1 Dehalococcoidia bacterium
GGGGACCGGTGGATGATCAGCCATGGTGTATATCCCTGTATGGCACCCATACGGTGGGCGCCGGGTTCCCAGATCTCGAAAGACCCGGCCAATCGAGACAAGTTTCCGCCCACGGAATTTTACTTGGACCTGCTGGTGGCCCATCATGCCGCCATGAAGGACTACGGTCTCTACGAGAAACTGAATAGGTTCCTGTACTTTCCCTTCGACAGCAGAGGCGTCAATATGGGCGAGATGGGAATAATAGAAATAGCCGGGGATGTGGGAACTTGGTTGTCTGCCGTTGTTCCTTACGAGCAGAACTGGCTGGCTCAGTTTCTTGACTCAAAGAAATCACCAGAGAAAACTCAGTAGGGCAAAGTCGTGCGCATGAAGGAGGAGAACTGATGGGAGGAACCGTAACACAGAGGCTAGCCGCGTTTATTCAGAGCGTTACCTATGAGGGCCTGCCCGATGAGGTGCGCCAGAAGGTAAAGGCCTGCATCCTCAACGCGATTGGCGTGGGTATGGCGGCTTACAATACCGACCTAACCCAGATAGGGATCGCCGTGACGGACAAGGCCGTCGGAGGGGCGACGATCCTGGTGAACGGCGCGAGGGCATCGCTGCCCGGCGCTGCCTTTGCCAACGCTGTGATGTTCTATGCTCGCGGCCAGGACGATATGCACGATAAGGCCCACACACATGTGGGGACCATCGTCGTGCCTGCCGCTCTGGCCATCGGCCAGGCGCGGGGATCCAGCGGCCGGGATTTCGCAGCGGCGGTTCTGGCCGGATATGAGACTGCCTGTGCTTTGGGCGCCACAAACGCCTCTTTGTCGGATGCCCGGGTTCGGGCAACATCGATCTACGGCATCTTGGGCGCCGCGGCCGCTGCTGGCAAGCTGTTGAGACTCGACGTGGAGGGATTGGCCAATGCTCTGGGATTCGCCGCCAGCATCGCAGGCGGAACGAACCAATCCCTTCGGTCCGGCACCATGGAGTGGCAATTCCAGCCGGGAATAGCTGCCCATAACGGCGTCCTCGCCGCTTTGCTTGCCGCTAACGGCGGCGTGGCCGCCGAGACTGCCTTGGAGGGTCCGGTTGGCTTTCTGCACGCTTTCACCGGCACCAACCAGAACGCCGAAGGGATCCTGGCAGGGCTCGGTGAAAAGTACCGCATCCTCGACGTGGCATTTAACCCAGTGCCGGTGCCCGGGATGAGCCAGGGTTCCTGTGTGGCTGCTCTCGAGTTGGCGGCAGAGACGAAGATGAAACCAGAGGAGATCGCCACCATAGAGATCAGGATGGCCGAGCGAGCGGTAATAAACTTCCCTGGCGCTGCTAGCCGCGGTCCCTTTAGAGACATCGGCGCTACGGTCTGGAGTACGCCATACTGCGTGTCTCTCGCTCTGAGCCGGCAGCAAGTCACCCTCCAGGGCCTGCAACTCTACAATGACCCGACCATCTTGGGCCTGCTGGAGCGAACGACAGTGGTGCCCTCCGATCTACCCCCGCGAAGCTGCGACCTCAAGGTCACCACCGTAGACGGTCGTACGTTCGAGAAAAAGTTTCGGCATTCGGACCAGGATTTCGCCTATGGCTTTGATGGAGTGACGAGGTTGATGAGATCCTTAGCTCCGGAGATGGCTATCTCCGCCGAAACGCTGGAAAAGCTAATAGACGTTGTGGCAAATATCGAGAGCTGTGAGAAGATAGATTCTATTATCGAACTATTGACGGTCAGCGATAGTTGAAAAGTAAAGCGCTTTGAGGAGGATGATATGGCAATGCGTCCAAAGTGGATTGGTTGTATTCTCGCGGCCGTGATGGTGAGTGCCCTCGGGCTAACTGCGTGTACGCCGACGCCCGCTCCTGCTAAACCAGGGGAGTCGTCTGCGGCTACGAAGCCGTACGGTAGCCTGACTATCGCGCCAAACTTCTCTGCTGGGTCCTTCATCCACAGTTCAGGTAAGGGCCTGTACATAGGTTCGGTCTATGATGGCGTAGGTGGTGATGTCTTCGACGAGTTGATTGGACAAACCACCAGAGGAGAGCTAATACCGCAGATAGCGGAGCGCTGGGAGATATCCTCCGATGGCATGACTCACACCTTCTACATCAAAAAGGGAGTCAAGTTCCACAATGGCGACGACCTCACGGGAGCTGACGTCAAGTTCAGCCTCGAAATGCAGAAAGCAACTCAGTCACGCACAGATTGGACCCAGGCCTATGATAGGGTGGATCTCAAAGACGACTACACTGTGGTGCTTCGTCTGAAGCTGCCCAGGTTCGACGTGCTGGTTGGCCTGGAGACGTCCATGGGCGCTGGGGCCGTACTGCCGAAGAGGTACATTGAGGAGAAAGGCTGGGACTACTGGGGCCTCAACCCCGTCGGCAGCGGCCCATATAGGGTCGTGAAATGGGAGGTGGGAGACCGTCTGGAACTCGAGGCGGTGGAGGATCACTGGAGAGCGACGCCAAAGTTCAAGAATATTACGCTCCTCAACGTGAAGGAGGAGGGTGCCAAGGTTGCTATGCTCAAGACCGGGGAGTTGGATATGGCGGTGATCTCCCCTGAGTCGGTGGCGGCAATTAAGGCAGCGGGCCTGCGCGTATTGGGGCATTACGGAACCCGCCAATGGCGATTCTCCCCTTTTTGGGATTTTGACAACCCCAAGGACCATGCGTTCGGCGACTTAAGGGTGCGCAAGGCCCTGAGCCTGGCGATCGACCGCAAGGAGCTAGCCGACAAGCTTGCCGGTGGATACGGACAGCCAGCCTCCGTGTATGCCATGAGTAGGGTTGCTCAGTTCTATAACGCCGACGAGTTTAAACCGGACCCCTTCGATCCTGAGATGGCCAAGAAGCTACTGGCCGAATCGGGATATCCCAATGGCTTCGACGCGAAAATCTGGGACACTGGGGGAGGTGGCATAATATCAACCGTCGGCCTCGCTCTATCGGGCTACTGGCACAAGGTAGGGATAAGAGCAGCGCTGCAGCCCGTGGATTTCGCCGTTTTGCTCCCAAAAATGAGAGCGAAGGGAGACATCAGTCAGAGGCCCACTGACATGTTTGGCACAATTGCGGTCGATGGCACGGGAGGCAGGCTGGGGTTACCGACACTAGATATGGTCGGGTGGCCGGCTGGCCTAGTGGGCATGCCCAACCCCCGCCTGAACGAACTGCTGTCAATAATTCCCGTAACGGCAGACCCGGGGAAACGGCTCGCTACCGAGGCTGTCCGGCTGGCCAGGGACGGATATAGCGGCATAGCGATTCTGGATATAGATGACCTATACGCCACTAGATCT
>JAUSEJ010000778.1 GCA_030650265.1 Dehalococcoidia bacterium
GGCGGCTATCTCATCGTGACGGAAATGGGCATTGGCGGGGCTGGGGTTGGGGACGACGAAGAGGCGGGTGGACTTGATCCGTTGCGCCTGCGGGCCAAGGGCAAACTCCGTCTCCTCCAGACTGAGGGCGTAGCGGGCAAAGTGGCGATAGGCGGTGAGCCCGTGAAAGCAGGCTACTCCCGGTCGAAAGGTCCTCAGGTGATCGAGCAGGATCGGGGTCCACTCCTGGAAATCGGCCGGGGCAAGAGCGGCGGCGTTGCGAGTGGGCCTCTTTACCGTATCGGTGAACCCAATACCGAAGCCGGGGAGCAGCGAGTCGTCCTCAGGCCGGAGGATCTGCCGGCCGAGTGCGGTCCTAATTGGCTCGCTCAGCCGAGAACGGGAGAAGGCCGGCCAGAAGCGATTGGTCGGTCTGGCGAAGTAGTGTCCCCTGGCCACAGAGTAGAGTCCAGGATTTATCCCGACAAAAACCAGCTTCAGCCCGGTTTCCAAATAGTCGGGCAGGGTGGAGTAAGCGATCATACTGGAGTCGTCCCCCATGTCAATCATCCCTCAAGCTATAGGAAACGTGGTTAACCACGGAGGCACGGAGACACGGAGCTTCTTTTATCCAGAAGAGGGGCTCGGCTGGCTGGGTGAGAGTGGTCAATTGTGCAGATACGATTCAATGCAACAATTCGTTTCTCCGTGACTCCGTGTCTCCGTGGTGGACGGCTCAAATTCGGTTATTGACAGGAGTAGTATACTACAATTGCCAGCTTGTCTGGAAGACGAATAGCTATTTGTGAGGAGAAGAGAAATGAGGATGAACTCGCAGGCGCTACAGATCGGTTCTGAATTTTCCCGGGACGGCCATGTCAAGCTGTATTTCCTCGAGGGTGATACGAAAGCGATCATCGACACAGGAATCGAGACTTCGCCGGAGCGGGACATAGCTCCCTACCTGGCGCATTTCGGCTACAAACTAGACGACATCGACATTATCCTGAATACCCATGGCCACCTCGACCACGCCAACGGCAATCCCTTCATACCCCGGGCCGAAGTGTGGATCCACGAGGAGGACGCCTTCTATGTGGAGGACCCGGCAAAGGCCTTCGACTCTTTCTATCTGCCGAACCTGCGTCTAAAGAGCGAGTCCCGGATCGAGACGGAGCGGGCCAGGCATCTAGCCGGCTTCAGAAAGCAGAACATTAGCCGCCGCCTCAAGGATGGAGATGTGGTGGATCTCGGCAAAGGCATCCAGCTCAAGGTGGTTCATCTGCCGGGTCACTCGCTGGGCAGCGTTGGCTTTCTTTGGGAGAAGGAGGGCATACTGTTTTCGGGCGACAGCGCTATGGGGCAGGGGAGCCGGCCAGGAATTCT
>JAUSEJ010000554.1 GCA_030650265.1 Dehalococcoidia bacterium
GCACTTTTATGGCTGGATAGGACTGTCCCCGGCCATCCTGACAACTCCTGAACAAGGCTCCGTATATGAGCGTCCACCAACATTGACTTGCGGGCGGACACAACCAGAGGATCTTCCTCAGATTGTCCAAGCAAATCGCGCCTTGTTCGATACTCAATCCATGAATTACCTTGAAGCAGCCAATCGATAGGAGCGTTCATGGTCTGTCTCCTTGACCTTAGCGTTGTGTACCAGCGTTGCATTGCCCGGTTCCCCAACACTCAAGCCGCCGTAAGGAGTTTGTGAGTGTACAACCACCTAAATAATAGGCGTGCAAGCCAGAATTGTCAATAGAATGCGCGAAAAGCACACATTCAGAAATGGGCTGTCAGCTCGCCCATGGTGCCCTAAACAGAATCTGTAGAAGCATGCCTATTCTTCCCACAGGAGACCCCATTGGGATCTACCGGCAAATTGACGGCCTCACCCGGCGAGAGCCAGGGCATGGGCGATCAGAAAGAAGGGGATCCAGAGCAGGGCGCTGCCCACAAAGCAACCGTTGCCCGTCAGTCCGGTGTGAGTGAGGGACTGCGGCTCGTTCTGGCTGATAGTCAGGGCGGCGTAGCTCTTAGTGAAATCAAGAGTATGGTCGACACTAGCAGAGTTCATCTCGCGCTCGCCGGGACTCTGCGACCGTAAATCTTGAAGTCGCCAACCACATCGACCTGGTCGAACTCGGTAGCGAGGTAGGCCTGTGCTTTGGGATATTCGCGTAGAGAGGGATAGTTCAGAGAATCGACGGACCACCGGATCTCCGGGGTGCTCTTCAGAACCTCGACCATGTCGTCGTCGCTGCGGAAGACGAAGATCTCGCTCTCGTCCATGGGGATCACGCGGCAATGCCCGTAGAGATAGTAGCCGATGTCCTTTGGCGCCAGGACAATGCCGCCGTCGCAGAGTTGGCTAACCCTATCAACCGCCTCGTAGAACTTCGGCTGCACGGAAAAACTGAGAGGCGAGTAGTCAGCGACCGCGGACTTGATGTTCTGACTCACGCCAAGAGTTACGGTAGCGACCAGCGCCGTCAAGATGATACGATCGAGCCATCCTTCCGGCTTGGCAAAGAAGCGGAGTAGGACGGGGCCTACCAGAAGAGGCAACGGAGACAGAGCCCAAGAAACCAGGCGTGGGTCAGTCAAGAATCGCTGCGTGATATCGCCGTTAAGACGACCAAGCGTCGACGGCACGAAGTAGAGATCAGGAACCATAACAGCGTAATACAGCAGACAGATAACTCCCAAAACAAGAGCAGGTAAGAGTATAGTGCGCCCGTATTTTCCGAGACGGGTCACAATTACATAGGCGCCGAGCACAGCGCCCATTGGAACCATGGGGAGCTTGTACTTGCCTGACACCGCTGGCACCCAAATGGTGTAACCGACTGGCAGAACGACGAGCGCAATCGCCACTGCCCAGGCCCATTCAGCAACCATGGACCTTTTCCTGTAAACCAGGGACAAGGCCCAGATCGCCGCTATGCCGGTCAATACGGCAAATGGCGGCGTGAGGTAGGTGAGGAGGTGCCCCACGGCATTGGGACGGCTCAGCCCCGAGGCGCCCTGAGTCAACATGGCCGCCTTCTGCAGAAAGGTGAAACGAATCGGGAAATCAGCGGGTACATGAGCAAGAAAGGCATAGCCAAGCCACGTCACGGCAAACATAACACTGCCGATGACGCCCACGCCGACAATGTTTACTGCGGCCCTCCAACGCCGTCGGATTGCATAGCTCGCTCCCAGCGCCGCCAGAAGCAGCAAAGGCGTCGTTAATTTGGCCCACAAGGTCAGGGTGAAGACCAGGGAAAGAACGAGCAGGCGTCTTGCGGTCAGCGTCTCGATGAGGCCGAATCGCTGACCAAGATAAAGGAAGAATAATACCAGCGGCATGAGAATAGTATTGTCTATATCCAGATAAAGGATGCCCTGAATAAAAAATGGACTGGTCAGAGTCAGCACGAGCGCCAAAGCGACGATCGCCCCGGCGCGGCCTTCTCGCTTCGGGGCGAATTGTCTGGCTAGCAGAGCGGTCAGTCCTATGGTTAGGAAGGCGGTTAGAACCCCCAAGAAGCGGGCAGATTCGGTCGACGATCCCAGGACGGCGAAAACGGTTGCCATAGTGTAAAGGTAAAGAGGTGGATGCCAAAGTCCCCAATGGGCTGATTCCCCGATCAACTCGTAGGGATAGCGGCGCACAAAGGAGTCCTCGCCGAAGTAGATGACGGGCACACCGTGTCGCAGAATGCCCATTGCCTGAGGAGGCCACTCGACTTCATCGAACTGTAATCGCTTGTTGAGCTGCATTCCAACCATAACCAAAAAGAATAGAATGGCGGCAGCCACGGCCACGCGCTCTACGGTCAAGATCGAGGTATGATTGACGGAATGGTCATTCAAATCCTCTCCATGTACTAGAATAGTATGGCCAAAATCACCCGTAACATCTCTTTCGGACCTTCTGGACGATCAAGCAGATTAATTGGTGTTCCCGTAACCGCTCTGCTTGAGTCTTGGTCCCAGGCCGAGCCACCATTTGAGGCAAAAACGCGTGATAAGCTCGATCATCTTCAGTCCGATCAAGAATGCCTGCCAGCGACTACCAGTAGCCATGCTCTTGCCCACTCGCTGTTTGTAATTGAGCGGTATTTCGATCACTCGACTCCCACTGCAGATGCACAGTAGCATCATCTCCGGTCCAAAATGCGACCCTCCGACGGTGAAGAAAGGTTGGATTCTGTCCAGCAAATCCCGGGTAAGGAGCCGCATAGTACAACCAACATCTGTCAGTGAGGTAACGTTAAGTAGAAGCTCCATATACTTTGCTACAGCCCAATTGCCCCATTTCATAAACCAACCCATGTTGGCCCCGGTCCAAATGAGGTGACTGTTTGTGCGGCTGCCGAATACTACACTGAAGTTCTGCGAGTAGGCGAGCAACTTGAACACGTCGGATGGCTCAAAGGAGGCATCGGGTTCGGACAGAATGATCAGTTCGCTGGTTGTTTCCGCCAGAGCCTTGCGGCAAGACCACCCGTAACCCTGGCGCGTCTCAAAGATCTCTCGCGCTGCCGTCTTCGCCACTTCCTCCGATGTTCCGGGTGTTGCGTTGTTGTTGCAGACCACCACCTCGTCCACCACGCCCGTCGCAAAGAATCCGTCGATACAAGCGCGGATCGACTCCTTTTCGTTATAAGTGGGTAAGGCAACCGATACGGTCTTCCCGTTCCACACGAAAGTCTCACCTCTACAATGGTAGACGGGGGACGCCCTAGCCGGCGTCCGAGAATTGAATTAAGCGTTATAGCGCTAGTACGGTAAACCGCAAGTTATTT
>JAUSEJ010000565.1 GCA_030650265.1 Dehalococcoidia bacterium
TAGACGACGAGCGGATTGACATAGTCGTTGAGGATGACGGGTCCGGTTTCGATGCCGACGCCGCGCAATCTATGGCTCGCGGGCAGACAATCACGACTTTCGGCCTTGCCGGGATCATCGGGCGGACAGAGATGTTGGGTGGCCGCCTCAGCATCGACAGCTCTCCCGACCACGGCACCAAACTGATGGTCTCGATTCCTCTGGACAGTTAGTTCCTGAAGCCCGACATCTTCTATTCTGAATAGCCTGCCGAATGGAACCCCGTTTGTGCCAGGACCTAAAGCCTATTGCAAGGCGACGGGCAAATTGTGATAATAGGAACAAGGACGGCCGTTGGCGGGACAGCCCAAATCCTTATTATCCCAAGGAAATATTCTCTTCACTATTGGCTGTCGGCAACTTCCTCCTGTTTCAGAAGAAAGGAGGCTACAAAAGCAATGCAAGATTTGATGAAGCGCCAAGAGGGACAGGGACTCGTAGAATACGGGCTAATCATCTTTCTGGTCGTGATCGTCGTGATCGCCGTTCTCGTTCTCGTGGGACCGAGAATCGGAGATATGTTCAGCTCAATCACAGCAGCCATATAGCAATTCGTAAGAAGACGCGATTGGTAGCAGATGAAGAGCCCTATCAATGTTAAGCCTTGATAGGGCTCTGATTGCGCCTTCTCTGGAATTATCTCGATGTCTCAGACCGCATACAAGCCCTCAACCAAACAGGGGGGGCAAAGTCTCGTTGAGGCGGCAGTCCTCATGCCTGTCCTCCTTCTCGTCCTGCTGGGAGTGCTCGATCTCGGGAGAACCTTCTTTGCCTACGTGACCGTTGCCAGCGCCGCCAGGGAAGGGGCCCGCTATGCCTCAATTCACCCTTCCACTTCTGAAGATGCCGTCCGACAGAGGGTGGAATTGGAGATGGCAGGGACGTTTAGCGGCGAGCCCGGGAACCTATTACTTGTGCAAAGATCGAGCCTCGACGTAACCGATACTATCACTGTCACGATTCGCTACAGCTTCACAACCATGTTTCTCGGACCGGTTTCCACTCTCGCTTCTCACTTTGGTGGAGCATCTATTATCCCTAACCCGATCGGGCTGGTTGCCCATGCAGCCATCCCGATCTCTCCCGGAAATTACGCTGCCGATCAGGCGAATAATGCGATTGCCACCGCCACTGCCCCGACTGCGACTGCCCCGAGCCTTCCCACCAGCACACCGACACAATCGCCGACCATAACGCCTACACCGAGCGCAGCATGGGTAACCCTAAGTAGCTTTACGGCCTTCAGCCTCGAATCACTAACCGTTAGGGGCTGCAATTTCCATTCAAACAAGACAGTGAATATATCATGGGATGGGACAGATAATTGGACTGCCAGCACGGATAATGGCGGCTGCTTTGGCCCTGTCAACTTCACAGTTCCGGCAAGCGTCTCTGGGTCTTACCACACCGTCGCCGCCCGCACCCAATCGGGACAGCAAACCCTGACTGGAACAGCGGCGCCCCAACTTCAAATAGCTGCCACGCCCACGGCGACTGCCACAGGAACGTGGACCTCCACGGCGACTGCCACCGGCACGGCGACTGCGACCCCAACCAGAACGGCGACCGCCACCGCTACACCGATCCCAATTGTGATCTACACTATGACTGAGGGAGATGCCTTTGTCAGCGGCACGACCGCGGCGGGAGTCACGATTGAGATCAGGGACATGAGCGCTTTCAACAGACCCACCATCGGTTTCGGCACCGTGGGCCCGTCCGGAGTTTTCAGCATCACGGTCGCTCCACCGCTGATCGCCGACCATATGATCCTGCTGGCCGCCACTAACGACGCTGTGGCCAGCGGTTGGGTGGTGCAGGCAAGTCGAACGGCAACTCCGACGCCAAGCTCGACCGCAACGGGAACGGCGACCGCTACCTCTACCGCCACGCCAACGGCGACGGCGCCGACACCGCAGGCGTGCACCGGCACTGGACTGGGCGGCACTGTATACGCTCCTGGTGGATCGAAGTTGGCGGACGTTGCGGTCTCTCTTCTCCTGGATGGGCAAGTTGTAAACACGACCGTTACAGGAGGCGCCGGCACATATAACTTCACGACCGATCTTGCCGGGACTGGTATCACCGGCAATCGAAGCTACGTGATCTCTGCCGTAAAGAGCGGATATGGCTCAAACTGGACTGCGGTGTATCTTCCTTGTGGCCAAAGCGTGACCGCGCCGGACATCACTCTATCCTCTGCCACGCCTACGCCAACATCTACATCTTCGCCGCCGCCTTCGCCCGCGCTTACTTCGGCTTGCACCAGCCAGGGCTCGAGCTACTACCATTCTTTAGCGTGGAGCAGCGTGTCGGGTGCCACGAGTTACAGGGTCTACGAGTTCAATAGTACCAGCAGCCAGTGGTTGTGGGTCTTGACCGTCTTGACCACTTCGACCGACATACCGGTCAGCACCAATTCGATCGTCAGATACTACGTGACGGCTGTGAACTCTCATTACGTGGAGTCATATCCATCGAACATGGTCACGGCGGTCTGCGGCAGTACGCCGACGCCAACGTCCACGCCCACGCGGACGGCGACGGCCAGCGCGACGCCGACGCCCTATCCAGACCTGTACCCCATATCAATTGGCACTGACCCGGGCGCCGAAAGTATATTAACCGGCTTGCCTGTGACTGTGACTGTGCTCATAGGCAACCAGGGTTCCGCTTCCGTTAAC
>JAUSEJ010000781.1 GCA_030650265.1 Dehalococcoidia bacterium
TTGACACTGCTACGACTGTCGCCACGACCCCGGTGGTCACCGCCCCCACACCGTTGATTACAAAGCTCCGGCGCCAGCCAGCCTCCCTGAGTACCCACCAGCGACGCACCATGCTCGCTTGGGAGAAGGTAAAGGACACAAAGACGCCGATGGCGTACAGGGGAATCAAGGCGTGGGTGTCGGCACCGAAGAAGATGACGAGGGCGATTGCCAAGGCCGCCAGGGCCACGATGCCGGTCGAGAAACCGAGTCGGTCTCCCCGGAACTGGAATTGGTGGGGCATGAAGTTGTCCCGGGCAAGGAAATACGACAGTCTGGGAAAGTCAGAAAAGCTGGTGTTCGCAGCGAGAACCAGGATTAACATGGTGGCGCCCTGAACGAAGTAGTAGAGGGGCGAAGTGCCGATGGAAGCCCGGGCTACTTGTGATATGACCGTCTCATCGGGTTGCGGAATGACGCCGAAGCCGAAGGCCAGTAGGCTAATGCCGAAGAAGAGGATGCCGAGAACTATTGCCATCCAAAGTAGAGTGCGACGGGCGTTAAGCCACTCTGGTGGCTTGAAGGCAGGCACACCATCAGAAATCGCTTCAGTTCCGGTTAGAGCGGCGCAGCCCGAAGCGAAAGCCCGGAGAATGAGGAACACCGATATGGTCTCGGCCCCGGGGATGAATGCTCCCCTAACGTCGGCGGCCGGCGGCATGCCAGTCAACAGGCGAAAACCGCCCACGGCAAGGACGATCAGAATGCCTAAGATGAATAAGTACGTAGGGGCGGCCAGAATTGTGCCTGATTCCCTCACTCCCCGCAGGTTGATCACAGTGATTAACACAATGAAGAGCACGGCGATGAAGACCCGATCGTTGAGAAGCTCAGGAACTGCCGAGGTTAGAGCCGCCACGCCTGCCGAAATCGACACAGCCACAGTGAGAACGTAGTCGGTCAACAGGGACGAAGCGGCGATCAGAGACGGTATGGTGCCGAGGTTGCTCTTGGTGACAATATAGGAGCCGCCACCCTGAGGATAAGCCCGAATCGTCTGCGAATAGGAGATGGCGACGATGGCCAGGAGAGCCACAATTGCCAGGGAGATCCAGACGCTGAGATGCAACGCCAAGGTGCTGGCAGCGACG
>JAUSEJ010000578.1 GCA_030650265.1 Dehalococcoidia bacterium
GTTAACCAGGTCGGCCAGACGGCCAGAGCTCAGACTCCGCAAGAGAGGACCGAAGGCATCGAGGATCGGTGCATAGGCCAAGCCAAACCCTAAGGGAAAAGCGCGGCCTTCGAGGACCGTGAAGCCACGGCCTTTTGCCAAAGCAAGGGATTCTCTCGCGAGGCGCGTCTTACCCATACCGGGTTGTCCAACCAGGAAGATCGTGCCTCCTTGCCCTTCCAGCGCGTGAGTCAACGCCGCTGTAAGGCGACGCAACTCACTTTCACGACCGACGAAGGGTGATGCCAATCCGGCGCGTGAAGGTCCTTTTGGTACTGGGTAGGTTTTGTAACCTACGAGGCGCTTAACCATTTCCGATCACTTTTCAGGCTAATCTGACCCGGGTGGCGACCGCAAATCAGGCGACTTGTAAGGTCGATCAGCCGGCGTCACCTCACCGGCGACAAGAAGGTGCTGAGCAGCGTCTTGCACGACTCGTCTTAGTTGCCAAAAGAGCTTGCGGTGGTCGCCTCGGACAGCTTGTCTTTCGTCTGACGTGGACGTTCAGGAGGTCGTCCTTCCCCCGGAAGGACCATCCTCCGGCGAGGAGGACATTTGAGGTCATCTTTGACTCTCGTCGAAAGGTCCCATTGCTGCTCTTCCCTGATGGCGGGCACTCTTGCCCATACTAGGATGATCCAATCATAGCAGGCGCGGCCTAACCTGTCAATCATGTCGAATTGTTTGTCGAATTGTTCGACCCTGCGCGGGAACGGCCGGCGAGACGGATGGACACGATGAGACTGGAGGCAATTTTGGTACCGGCCTCAGGCGACTCTGCCCCGGATCACTAACATTGAGAGCCTGATCATGGTTTATCGGGCGGTCGAAATCTGGGCAGAGCGAACTCAGCGTTGATATCGTCGAATACCACTTCCACGGGCATTCCAATATCTATCTGGTCTAGCGGACACTTTACGATGTTCGAAATCATATGCGGCCCTTCTGCCAGTTCGACAATGGCCACCACAT
>JAUSEJ010000602.1 GCA_030650265.1 Dehalococcoidia bacterium
CAGAGACGTGAACCCGCTCAGGGCTATCAGGTACAGCGTGGGCATGGAGCGACGTCATTTCATGTCGGCGCTTGGCCAAATAATCCTGATCTTCGTTATCCGCTTTGGCCTGGCGAGGATATGGGGATTGGCGATGGGAAATTCTGTCGGCGTCCTGGCGGCTGTTCTGGGCCATGCCTACATCGAGGCCGGGCTGGCCGCGGCAGGCATGATCTTTTTCCGTGACCGCTTTCTATTATGGCAGCAGGTTTCACAAAGCTCAAAGCCAGTGGGCGAACGAGTTTAGTCAAAAGGTTCCGGGGAGAAATAAGTTGGCGAAGAAACAGTCGACGGAAGATGCGACGCTAGATTCGGAGCAGTCCGGGCCGCATTACACCGCCCAGGACATCCAGATCCTTGAGGGTCTCGAGGCGGTAAGACGCCGCCCGGGTATGTATATTGGCAGCACGGATCAGCGTGGTCTCCATCACCTCGTCTACGAGATCGTGGATAACAGCGTCGACGAGGCCATGGCCGGCTATGCCGACCTTATTGAAATAACAATTCACAGCGACGGCAAAGTAACCGTAAAAGACAACGGTCGGGGAATTCCTATCGACCTTCATCACCGATCCGGGAAATCGGCGCTGGAAACCGTCATGACGGTACTCCACGCCGGCGGCAAGTTCGGCGGCGGCGGCTACAAGGTTTCCGGCGGCCTTCACGGTGTGGGAGCCTCGGTGGTCAACGCTCTTTCTTCCTGGGTCCGTGTCGACGTGCATCGCGATGGACAGATCTACCGCCAGGAATACGAGCGGGGCAAACCTCTTGGCGAACTGGAAATCGTGGGCGAGACCGAAGAGACAGGCACAACTACAGTCTTCATGGCCGACACGGAAATCTTTAGTGAAATCGACTACAGTTTCGATACGCTGGCTCAGCGCTTCCGCGAGGTGGCCTACCTCACCAAAGCGCTAAAGATCACGTTCAGAGACGAGATACACGATCGCGAGGTTAACTTCTACTTCGAGGGTGGCATCGTCAGCTTCGTGCGCCACCTCAACAAGAATCGCGGTGTGGTTCACAGTAGGCCCATCTATATCGAGAAGGAAGGCAACGGAACGTCAGTCGAGGTCGCCCTCCAGTACAACGACGGCTTTACCGAGTCCGTGTTCAGTTTCGCCAACTGCATCAACACCGTCGATGGCGGCACCCACCTCACCGGCTTCCGGGCCGGCCTGACGCGCGTGCTGAACGACTACGGGCGCCGGTCCAAGTTCCTCAAGGATGACGATGCCAACCTGTCGGGCGATGACGTTCGGGAGGGTCTGACCGCTCTCATCAGCGTTAGGCTGGCCGAGCCTCAGTTCGAGGGACAGACCAAGGCCAAGCTGGGCAATTCTGAGGTAAAGGGCGTGGTCGAATCGGGCCTGGTGGAGGGCATGACCGGCTACCTGGACGAGAACCCGAGCGAAGGCAAGAAGATAATCGAGAAGTGCCTCACCGCCGCCCGCGCCCGCGAGGCCGCCCGTAAAGCCCGCGACCTCGTCATACGCAAGAGCGCCCTCGAGGGCACCACTCTACCCGGCAAACTTGCCGACTGCTCGGAGAAGGACCCCTCCAAATGCGAGCTTTACCTGGTCGAGGGTGATTCGGCCGGTGGCTCGGCCAAACAGGGACGTGATCGGCGTTTCCAGGCCATCCTGCCCCTGCGCGGCAAGATCCTCAACGTCGAGCGAGCTCGCCCGGACAAGATGCTCGGCCACGAAGAGATCAGAGCCATCATCACCGCCGTGGGCGCCCACGTTAGCGCCAGTTTCGACGTTGCCAAACTGCGCTACCACCGGATCATCATCATGACCGACGCCGACGTAGACGGGTCCCACATCCGCACCCTCTTGCTGACCTTCTTCTTCCGCCACATGTACCCGCTGATCGACGCCGGGCATCTCTACATCGCCCAGCCGCCGCTCTACAGGATTCAGCACGGCAAGGAGCACAACTGGATCTACAGCGATCGGGAGAAGGACGCCTTTCTCGCCACCCTTGGTAAGACCAAGAACATCGGCATCCAGCGCTACAAGGGTCTGGGCGAGATGAACCCCCAGCAACTCTGGGACACCACGATGGACCCCGTCAAACGCACCGTCCTGCAAGTGACCGTGGAGGACGCCGTAAAAGCCGACGAGATCTTCGACATGCTAATGGGCGACGCCGTCCCCCCGCGCAAAAATTTTATTCAGGCCCACGCCAAGAGCGTCAAGAATTTGGATATTTAGCCTGCCTGAGAGGGTTTCAGAGGCAAGGTGACCGGCGTAACTGTCTTCACGCCCCGGGATTCACCTGAATACAATGAGTCTGGCCGACCTGCCGATGGCAGACTCTTGCCCCTATTTGGCTGTTTCTAACCGAAGCTGATTGGTTCTGTTGGAAACAGCCCCTATTTACCTCTTGACAAGACGTATATCTATTGATATAATCGACTTGCGTCGTCCTTAGGACGACGCAAGTCGATTGTTTACAATATCTTGATTGGTTACTATGAAATCATCACCTAAGAAGACCGCATCAGGGGCAATTCTGGAACTACTCGCCGCAGACAATCGGCGCGTTCTTTCAAGTTGGAGAGCAACTCTGTTGCTCCGACGCGCCACGCTCGACATTCCCAGCGACGAACGCAGATGGTCAAGTGCTCCGAAAAATGTGCCAGATGTCTACCCTCTCCTGCGGCAGATGCAAGCCCGCGGGGAAATCAAACTGATACGCGACGTGAGACACATGTACGAGGTCACCGTTCCTTACGCGCCTACAGCGCCTCTTGAGGAAAACGAAATACTGATGGAAACGAACCCGTATGCGGCACTCAGTCATCTATCTGCACTCGTCTTTCATTCACTCACCGATGATCTACCCAAAGAGATCACTGCACTGAATCCTTCGAGAGTTCCCGGAGGTATGTTACCTCCGGGAACCGACAAGGAAGATTGGGAGGGAATCAGTATTACTCGCGGAAGTCCGCTTAGGCACATTCTTCGACGACCAGTTCAATGGGTTCAAATTAGCCCTGAGCGCTATTTCGGTACATTCGAGTATCGGCCACACGGTTACCCCATTCGTGTTACCACTCCAGAACGCACACTTCTTGATGGTCTTCAACAACCACACCTCTGTGGCGGCTTTGAAAACGTACTACACGCCTGGGTACTTGCTCTTGATACTATTAACCTAGAAGAATTGGTCTACAACGTATACAGATTTGACACCAACATCCTGTGCCAGCGCGTCGGATTCATTATGGACGAACTTGGTTTGTCCCGCCCCGAAATGGAGGGATGGCTAGCGAGAGCAAAACGCGGCGGATCGAGCAAGTTAGTGGCCACCGCTAAGTATGCCAACACCTTCAGCGCACGTTGGAATCTTTCAATAAATGCGCCCATCGATGCTTTGCACGAAGGTCAGGAATGAAGACCAATTTCCCCTCGTCGTTCGCGTCGATTAACACATGGGCAGATGAGAATAATGTCACCATGACCGAGGCCAGAGTGCGCCTCGCTCAATATGCTGTCTTGCTAGCAGCAGCTTCATCTCGTACACTGAGCACAATTCTTGTACTCAAAGGCGGCAATGCCCTTGACTTCGTGTGGCAACCCAATCGAAGCACTCGAGATCTTGACTTCTCAATTGATCTGCCCGGCAGTGATACACCTCCAAATACGGATCTGCTGCGTGAGCTCTTTACTCCTGCTCTCAATATATCCGGACGCACTCTCGGCATAACTCTCGGAATCCACAGGATTGAACAACAGCCACCTGGCCCCAACAGAACATTCATCACGTATGAGATGCATATCGGCTATGCGCTCCCCGATGACACGAGACTTCGCAAACGGATGGAGAATGGTCTGCTAAGCACCAAGAAAATCAAGGTGGAAATGAGCGTACACGAACTGGTCTGCGCTGACGAGCCAATTAATGTCGAGGGAACACACAAGTTGCGAGTCAGTACAATCGAGGACATTGTGGCCGAGAAGTTGCGCGCTCTTCTTCAGCAGCCAATCCGCAACCGATATCGAAGGCAAGACCTTCTCGACATAGCTATCACCTTTCAATTGCGTTCCAACCTCGACAAGGCTCTTGTTGCGGATTTCCTCTTGCGCAAAGCCCAAATAAGGGACGTGACAGTTTCACGAGCCGCTTTTCATCATCCTGACGTTATAGATCGTGCTCGGCAAGGCTATGAAGAACTTCGGTCTACAACGCGGTATGCATTCATTCCTTTTGAACTGGCCTTGCAGGCATTGTATGAACTCGTGAATGCATTGAACATACCTGACCGATGACTCGTCGCATGGCAAAGCGGTTGGGGTAAGGTCAACAAGACTGTGACTATTTCACCTTTCGTGCTATCATTATAGCTGACGACGACTAAAAGGACTTTGCGATGATGCACGGTGGCGGTGGCTGGCACTCGTATATGCGCTTTGACGAGAAAGAGGACCGTCCGCGGATCAATGTTGCTCTCTTGCGCCGCGTGGCGGGTTACGCGGGGCCTTACCGGAAACAGATCC
>JAUSEJ010000620.1 GCA_030650265.1 Dehalococcoidia bacterium
CCGAGCGGGATGCTCTCGGAGAGGAGCCGCTGGTAGTCGGGACGCTTTGCATCGACTTCCGACAGCATAGCGTAACGCTCGAAGGCAGGCGGCTTACCCTCAAGCCAAAGGAATTTGACCTACTGGCCTTTCTGGTCGCCCACCGGGGACAGGTTTTGACCCGGGACCAGCTTCTCCAGCGGGTATGGGGCTACGACTATGCCGGCGATACGAGAACCGTCGACGTGCACGTCAGGGGCTTGCGAGAGAAGATTGAAGCCTTCCCCAGTGAGCCCAGACTGATCGAAACGGTGCGTGGCGTGGGCTACAGGTTTGCGGGATGACGCTGGGGAGGAAGACATTACTTAAGAGCATCCGTTGGCGCATCGCGTCCTCTTACGTGGCCCTCATTCTCCTCTCCACTGTCCTTCTTTCCGTTTACCTCCTTCAATTCGTGCGCGATAACTACCTGCATAGCCTGGAGTCGAAGCTTGTTGCCGAGGCCAGGCTGGTCGCCGACGATAGCGAGCAGTACTTCTCCGGACGGGGCACCGGGCAGGAGCTGAACTCTCTGGCCAAGAAGCTCGGCGCCGTGACCGGGGCAAGGGTGACCATAATTGACCTCAACGGCGTGGTTCAGGGAGACTCCAGCGAGAACCCGGCGACGATGGAGAACCACGCTACGAGGCCGGAGATTCAGCAAGCTCTCGCCTCGGGAGTCGGTGAAAGCAATCGCCACAGCACAACAGTGGGCTACGACATGATGTACGTGGCGGTACCCGTCAAGGCCGGCGATAGAATCGTCGGTGTAGCGAGAGTAGCCCTGGCGACGACCGAAATAAACCAATCCCTCAACCACATCGCCGGAACCATAGCCGCTGCCACCAGTGTTGTCGCCTTCCTGGCGATTCTGGTAGCCGTGTATCTAGCTAGGGCCACAACCCGGCCCGTGAAGCGGCTCGAACAGATGGCAACGACCATGGCATCAGGCAACCTCGACCAGCGTATTCGCCTTGATTCACCCATCGAGTTGGCCGAGTTGGCTAATGCCTTCAATCTGATGGCGGCGAGACTCAAGGGCACCATCTCGGCCATCTCGGAGGAGCATGGAAAACTGGCAGCCATAATGGCCAATATGGCCGATGGCATCATCGTCACCGATGGCGACGGAAAGGTGACGCTGCTGAATCGCGCCGCTGAATCTATTCTAGACACCACCAACGATCGAGCGCAGGGGCGTTCATTTGCCGAAGCCGTCCGGGACCACGAGCTCGTGCAGCTCTTGAACGGCTGCCGCCAGCAAGCGACGACCGAGCCCAGCGTCCGGCTATTGCAGTTGGGGGCGTCGAAACGCTACGTAAGAGGCGTGGCCATTCCGGTTAGGGATGGCAGCGCTGCCCAGTATCTCGTCGTACTTCAGGACTTGACCGAAGTCCGTCGGGCAGAATCGGTGCGGCGTGAGTTCATCGCCAACGTCTCGCACGAGCTTCGTACCCCGTTGGCCTCTATGAGAGCGCTCGTCGAAACCCTTCAGGACGGGGCCATGGACGATCCACCGGCGGCGCAGGATTTCCTGCGACGAATGGCGATCGAAGTCGACGACATGACGCAGATGGTGCGTGAACTGCTCGAGATCTCCCGTATTGAATCCGGCCAGGTGGATTTCAAGATGGAACCTGTCGATCTAGGCCTTCTGGTACGGCAAACCGGCGAGAGAATGATCGCCCAGGCCAAAAGAGCCGGTATCGAACTGTTGACGGACGTAGCGGAAAACCTACCATCGATAGCTGCCGACGGCGAGCGAATCCAGCAAGTGCTGGTAAACCTGATCCATAACGCCATAAAATTCACGCCACCGCCGGGCAAGGTAATCGTGTCCGTCCTTCTAGCAGAACCGCAAGACGATGGCATCGCCGTCTCCGTCGCCGATACCGGCGTCGGCATCGCCGCCGACGATCTTCCCCGCATCTTCGAGAGATTCTACAAAGCCGACAAGTCCCGTTCCTCGGGTGGCACCGGTTTAGGGTTGGCGATTGTCAAGCATATTGTCCAGGCCCACGGCGGCATCGTCCGGGTCGAAAGCACCGAGGGTCGGGGAAGCACTTTCCACTTCATCCTGCCTCTGACAAGAACGTAGCCAACTAAGTACAACATTCTTGCATCAATCGTAGGGGCGGTCCCCCGTGGCCGCCCCCGTCCCACCGTGGCCGCCGCGGAGGGACGGCCACTATGGGATGTCAAATACTGACGCAAACTGCTGCCGGATTCTTCTCTTGGTTTCCGCTGTCGTATCCACCTCCCCCTCTTGGAGGTCAGTTTACAAAGAATTTACATTGCTTTACCTGCCGCTAACATGGCGAATAGCGGATGATGACTTTAGTCTGCTATACTAGAAATAATTGAAGAGAATGTAGAAGGAAGAAAGAATGAAGCAAACAAATTTCCGGCCGAAGAGCCGGTGGATCCGGAGCATAATTCCCGTCGCGGTCTTGGCGACGATCTTAGTTAGCGCCTGTGGATCCCCGTCGAGTGGCGGGAATGGTCAGTCATTACTCATAAACGGAGCGGGAGCCACCTTCCCTTATCCGCTCTACTCCAAGTGGTTTGATGAATACACGAAAGTTGTCCCCTCGGTCAGGATCAATTACCAGTCGATCGGGAGCGGTGGCGGCATCCAGCAGATTTCCCAGAAGACGGTGGATTTCGGCGCCAGCGACGCCCCCCTCACCGACGACCAACTCAAAGCAGCCCCGGCCGCTGTCCTTCACATTCCCACGGTAATCGGCGCAGTGGTAGTCACTTACAATCTACCAGGAGCGCCCTCCGGCCTCAAGCTAACGCCTGAAGCTTTGGCGGGCGTCTATTTGGGGGAGATAACCAACTGGAACGACCCGCGGATCGTCTCGCAAAATTCAGGAGCGAAGTTGGCCGATCAGGCCATCATCGTCGTTCACCGGTCTGATGGCAGCGGGACCACGAACATCTTCACCGATTATTTGAGCAGCGTTAGCCCAGCCTGGAGGTCCAAAGTTGGCAAAGGCACAGCGGTCAACTGGCCGGTGGGTTTAGGGGCCAAGGGAAACGAGGGCGTGGCCGGACAGGTCAAGCAGACTCCCGGAGCCATAGGCTACGTCGAACTGGCTTACGCCTCGCAAAACAAACTCCCGTACGCAACACTCCAAAACAAGGATGGCAATTTCGTGGAGCCGACGATCGACAGCACGACGGCCGCGGCCGCCGGGGCAGCTTCGACAATGCCCGCCGATCTGCGGGTGTCGATGGTCAACGCCTCAGGGAAGAACGCTTACCCGATCGCCGGCTACACTTATATAATTCTCTATACAGAGCAAACGGATCAGGCCAAAGGAGATGCCGTCGTGAAATTCTTGTGGTGGGCCACGCACGAGGGACAGGCCTTTGCGAAGAACCTGCTCTACGCCCCTCTGCCCGGCGAGATCGTACAGAAGGTGGAGGCTAAACTCAAGTCGGTCACCTCTTCCGGCAAACCCTTGTTGCCGTAAGAACGATGACGATTCTGCGAGAGGGAATGAAGAACGTATCGGCAACCAAGCCGCGCTCCCGCTTTCGGGGTGAAAACCTGCCGGACGTGATCTTCCGGCTGGCCGCGCTCATCTTCGCCAGTCTTATTGTCCTCCTGCTGTTGGCGATGGTAGGATCGATGGTGAAATCCTCCTGGCCGGCTATTCAGAAGTTCGGCACAGGCTTTCTTGTCGGATCGACGTGGGACCCGGTCTTCCAGAATTTCGGCGCGTTGCCATTCATCTATGGCACGGTCGTATCATCGCTGCTGGCCTTGCTACTGGCCGTGCCAGTGAGCCTGGGCGCGGCCATTTTCCTCGCCGAGTTGGCGCCACCATGGGTCAAAGGGCCCGTGTCGATGATGATCGAGTTGCTCGCCGCTATCCCCAGCGTCGTCTACGGACTCTGGGGCATATTCGTCCTGAATCCCTGGTTGCGCACCTCGGTAGAACCCATGCTGGGGCAGAAATTCGGGTTCCTGCCGCTCTTTCAGGGACCGATTTACGGCCTTGGCATGCTTTCCGGCGGACTGATTCTGGCCATTATGATCATTCCGACGATATCGTCCATATCGAGGGAGGTATTAACGGCGGTGCCCAACAGCCAGCGAGAGGCCATGTACGCCCTGGGGGCGACGCGCTGGGAGACGATAACGAGGGTGATAGTCCCCTACGCTCGCGCGGGAATTGTGGGAGCCATTGTACTGGGTCTCGGGCGCGCTGTAGGTGAAACGATGGCGGTAACCATGGTGATCGGCAATCGACCCGAGATCTCCGCTTCTCTGTTTGCACCCGGTTACACCATGGCTTCGGTAATCGCCAACGAGTTCGCGGAAGCGACCTACGACCTCTACCTGTCGGCTCTGGTCGAGATGGGGCTAGTGCTACTCTTCGTTACGGTGATTCTTAACGGCCTCGCCCGGCTATTGGTATGGCGCGTTGCCGGGAGTTTGCCGGGAGCGCAAAGGGAATGAATTTTCGAAGCCACCGTTGGCGAAAAGCCAAGAACTTAGTAATGATGGCCCTTATGGTGGCCTGCGTCGTGGTGGCGCTGGTGCCACTCGTTAGCATTCTGGGTTACGTGGCTGTGCGAGGGGGATCGGCTTTGAATGTCGCCTTCCTCACTCAACTCCCGAAGCCGGTGGGTGAAGTCGGAGGAGGCATGGCCAATGCTATGGTCGGAACTCTTATCCTCCTTGGCCTGGCCTGCTGCGTCTCCTTGCCAGTTGGTATACTCGCCGGCGTTCATCTGGCCGAATTTGGCCATGGCTGGTTTAGCAGCCTCGTGCGCTTTACCACCGAAGTGCTGACCGGCATCCCTTCGATCACGATTGGTATCTTTGTCTACACCGTCATCGTGCTGCCGATGCGCAGCTTCTCCGCTATCGCCGGCGGCATCGCTCTAGGCATTATCATGGTTCCTACTGTGACCCGAACTACGGAGGAGATGCTGAGGCTGGTGCCAAGGTCGTTGAGAGAAGGAGCCTGGGCGCTGGGAATTCCCCGCTGGCGGGCCATTATCAGCGTCGTGATCCCGACGGCGGCGGGAGGAATAGTGACGGGTATTCTCCTAGCGATCGCGAGGGTGGCCGGCGAGACGGCTCCCCTTTTGTTTACCGCTCTGGGTAATCGCTTCTGGCATTCGAGCCTCGGCCAGCCCATTGCGGCCTTAACGCTGCAAGTTTTCGCCTATTCCATTTCGCCCTACGACGACTGGCAAGCCCAGGCCTGGGCTGGCGCGTTCGTACTTACGACGATGGTCCTAATCCTCAGCGTTGCCGTGAGAGTAGTAGTGCGGGGAAGGAACATCACGACGAGGTGACAGACATCATAACATTGACCGGGACAAGAGATGAGACAATGAACGAAGAAAAGAAAGGGGTGCAAGCTGAGCATCTCAGCGCCTGGTACGGGCGGAAGCAAGCGCTGAAAGACCTCGACATGGATATTCCCGCGAAGCGAGTTACAGCGGTGATCGGCCCCTCGGGCTGCGGCAAGTCAACTTTTATCAGGTGCTTGAACCGGATGCACGAAACGTTTCCGGGAGCCAGAGTGTCCGGCAAGGTCATTGTGGACGGCGTGGACATTTACGGGCCGGACGTGGATCCGGTGCAGATTAGAAGGTCGATCGGAATGGTATTCCAGCGACCCAATCCCTTTCCTACAATGTCGATTTTCGATAACGTAGCTGCCGGAATGAAGCTCACAAAGTTTAGCAGCCGGTCGGAGCTTGCCGATATCGTGGAGAAGAGCCTGCGGCAAGCGGCGCTGTGGGACGAAGTGAAGGACAAGCTCAAAGATTCGGGGGTGGCTCTGTCTGGCGGCCAACAACAGCGGTTGTGTATTGCCAGAGCCCTGGCCGTCGAGCCCCGAGTTCTGCTCATGGATGAGCCGTGCTCTGCGCTGGACCCCATAGCGTCTTTCAAGATCGAAGAACTCATCTCCGAGTTGAGAAGCGAATACACCATAGTTATTGTGACCCATAACATGCAGCAGGCTTCCCGAGTCGCCGATTTCACCGCTTTTATGCTGGCTGGCGACACCGGCGTCGGTGAGTTGATCGAGTTTGGGGAGACCAAGCAGGTGTTCACCAATCCCGCAGATAAGCGAACAGAGGACTACATAACCGGCAGATTTGGATAGGAGCAGAACATGCCAGGTACGAGATTGATCTTCGACAAGCAACTTCAACAGATTCAGGACGAGATGCTGGAGTTGGCTAGCATGGTTGACAAGGCCATTGACGCCTCCATCCAGTCGCTCCGGCATAGAGACCGAAAGCAAGCCGAGCAGATTGTCGCCGCCGACCTCCAGGTGAACCAGAAACGCTACGTGATTGAGGAGAACTGCCTGAGCCTGATGGCGACCCAACAGCCCATGGCCGGTGACCTCAGGCTCATCATCGCCGTACTCCTCATCGGCACGGAACTAGAAAGGATGGGCGATCACGCCGAAGGAATTGCCAAGATCACTCTCATGCTCGCCGATGAGCCGCTCTTAAAGCCGC
>JAUSEJ010000788.1 GCA_030650265.1 Dehalococcoidia bacterium
GGCGGCGTTTGGTGCCCCGCATATCAGGGACAGGGTCTTCATCGTGGCCTACCCCTCGCGTAATGGAAGAATTACCCCGACGCGCTCGGTCGTTCTGGCCCACACCAACGGTCGGGGATTCCAAAAGTGCACGCAACGCCACAGCGAAGAGAAACAAGATACCGCCGACAGGTATCCACAAGGGCTATACCCTGACCGATGCAGTCACTCAATGGCCAACACCTACAGCCAACCGCTGGTCTGGACTGCAAAGCCACGGCCAGAACGCCATCCTTGGGAAGTTGAACCCGATGTGGGTAGAGTGGCTAATGGGATACTCGCTAGGGTGGACCGACTTAGAGGACTCGGGAATAGTGTCGTGTCCCAAATAATTGAGTACATAGGCGGACTGATTATAGCCCACGCAGAAGTCCTAGAGAGGAGGAAGGAATGAGAGGAGATGAGGATATGACCTTAGACTACAAGAAAGACCGCGAGAAAATATTTAGATGTTCCTGTGGAGGCAACCATTACCTGAGCATTTCCCACTGGTCAGGCGACCCGTCGGCCAGCATGACGCTAGAGGCTGCCGACCATTACGAGGACTATGGTCTGTGGGGCAGGCTCAAAGCCGCCTGGCAAATCATCCGAGAAGGGCAGCATATGTGGTTCGAGATCGTCCTAGACCCGGCCATGACAGATGCCGTCTGTACCGAGCTCATGGCGCTGGAGCGGACGTTCCTGGAAGAGGCGAAGGAAGTCGCTGCCGAATGAAGCTCCTACTTCTCGCCCTACTACTCCTGCTGGCCTTCGCAACTGTCCGGAATTACCGAATAGTTGGGGCGAGCGGGCCGGAGTACATCGTCAAAGGCGGCTGGCTGTACCCGACACCCGTGGTGAGGACGGAGAGAGCGTCAGAGTCGGCAGAGGGGGCCCGGGAATATAGACTCACCGCCTACAGTTGCTACGACGCAGCTTGCCTGACTTCCTCTGGTGAAAAGGCGGGCCCGGGAACCGTTGCGCACGAGTGGCTACCGTTTGGGACCCGACTAGAGATTGAGGGTTTGGATGTGTTCACGGTTCGAGACAGAGGAACGATAACCGGCGACTGGTTGGATGTTTGGCAGCCAACGCGCGCCGCTGAGATAGAGTTCGGCAACCAGTTTAGGGTGGTAACCATAACAGTGGGAGAGAAGGAGGAGAAGAATTGAACAAAAACGGCAACACAGCCAGCTTGAAGAGGGGCTACAACATCGCCATCGGCCAGACAGCCCGGCGGAAAGGACAACACAACCACTGGGACATCAAGCCCGGCGCCTACGTTCCGCCGGTGAGTAAGAGCATGGCGGAGCTCAAGGCCAGCGCCCGGTGCGAGCTGAGCCCGACGGGAGCCCACTTCGACATCGAGGTCAACCGGCAATTCGAGTGCCGCTACTGTCACGCCAAGCGAGGCCCGGCGCACAGGAGCATTGTCGACCGCTACACGCTGGACGAAGGTCTAGCGGTAAGAGGGTATTAGAGAGAGGAGAAAATGGGATTTTGTACGCGAGATTTAGCTCCGACGATTGGAAATCCGATGTCTATGCCTATCTGTCGGCGGCAAACAACCGTTATGTGACTCACGTCGCCGCCTGTCGTCTCGTGGGCGACATCCCACCGTTGGTTGGTATTGACGACCCTGACTTTGCCGAGTCCTATCTACGCCAGGCGGAGGCAGTCAAACAAGCCGAGCGAGTACCGATAGGGCTATCCTGCGATGGGCAGACGTTTGAGGATGACACACTAGCCGGTCTGCTAGTCCGGCTGGAGGGGCTACGCGAGACGGGGTATTATGTGCCTGAATCGGCGCTGCAGGAGATTCGAGGGGAGAAGGAGGAGAAAAAAGATGCCTGAACCACTGAGCGATAAAGAGCTAGTCGCGATACGGAAACGACGTAGCATCCTAGATAGCGCTGACTGGGTGCTACTCCCACGGCTGGATGCGGAAATGGTACTGAGAGAATTGGCATTCGATGACCTGCCCCGACTGCTCGCAACGGTGGGGGCATATCGGGATGCGTTGCCGCCAGCAAACAGACTCAGGGAATTAGCAGGATGGATAGCAGCCGGTAAGAATGAAGTAGCTTGGTTTGACAGAGAAGTGGCACAAAAGCACCTGCTGGCATGGGCCGACCGCATCGAGGCGTTACATGCCGTGCAGAAGAAGGAGGAACCCAATGGACAATAGCGAGCTAAGGGTGACGACAGAACAAGCACTAGAGATGCAGAAGACCATCAACCTGCACCTGCACAGGGAGAACAACAGGTTCAGGGCCGACAAGGATGCGGCAGTGGTGAAGGTGATAGAGCTTGAGGAGCAACTAGCCGAGTCTCAGGCACAAATTGGTTATGAGCAGGAGAGGGTAGCACATTGGTTCAATGAGACACTGGTAGCACGCCAGCAGCTAGCCATAGCAAATCAGGATGTAACAACTCATCAGGCGTTGTTGGTTAGTGACTCGATTAGTGTATTACAACAGCAGCTAACCGACACCACAGCCCGAGCCGAGCAGGCAGAGGTACAAGCGGGGGCGATGCAGAAGAAAATACGAGACAGGATTGAGTGGGCAAAACATAATAGCTCATTTTTGGTTGCAGTAGAGGTAGCTCATATATTATCTGGGCTACTGGATTCTATGTCTGACAAGCAGCAAATGGAGCGAGTAAGGGCTCTGGAGGCTGTGGCAGAGGTAGAGAGGCTGCGTGGGGAACAGGCTGATGAGAATGCAGTCCCGAATTGCACTGGATGCAAACACTGCGGGATTGACCGGTGCCTACACCCGACTCGCAGTTATGACCCAGATGGGAAAGGCGGCTGCTTGAATCTGGAGAAGTCTGAGGAGGGGAAAGATGCTGAGTAAGAAAGAATTAGCAGAAATAGCGCAATTGAATGAGGTGAGAACACCGGGAGAGTGGGCAACATTTGGTAGACAAGTCATCGATGATAATCAGAAAATTATTGTTCAGACTCATGAGGAATCCAATGCTGCCTTCATCGCTGCCTGCTCAGTCGCTGTGCCGGCTATGCTGGAGACAATCAAAACACTCAAGGAACTCCTCTCAGATGCCTGGACAGAATACGCCCATCATGCTCCCGGGTGTTTGGGCGGGTTCGGCCGTCCCTGCGATTGCGGTTATGAGCAGTGGTTAGAGCAGGTGAAGCAGGCAGTAGGAGAGGAGGTGCCATGAACGAATCCACCTACTTAGCAATCAAGCAGGTACTACAAACATGGTACGGCCTGACAAACGACCGCGCCAACCTGCAGGTACTGGGCGAAATTGCCTTGCTCATAGACAAGGAGATAGACGAGAGGATTGAGGCAGAGAGAGAGGGCAATCGGCCATGAACCCACCCGAAGAACCAATGCACCCACCCATAACAGAGGAGATGTGGCAAGCCCACCAAGATGAGCAAGAGCAGGCCCAGCGACGCCAGCAGAGGGAGCATCAGCTAGCTGGCCTAATGCCCGAGGCTGGCACGCGTCGACTGAGAGCGACGAAGAGGCAGGCGAGACGAAATAGGAAGGGGAGAAGATGAGGCGCGTACTCGGTTTTGATGTCGCCAACCGAACTGGCTACGCCCTTATCGAGGAAACACGGACGGACACTTGCGCTGTCGTAGTTGAGGCGGGCATTATTGAGTTAACGAAGGGGCAAAAACTGGAAGCGCAATTAGACGACCTACGGGCTGGGGTCGTGCTGGCGTTACGCAACCGAGGCCAATTCGATCTAGCCATCTACGAGGAAGTGCCGGTGCGACATGGGCGGGGTGCCGAACTGCTAGGGTTACAGCATAAGCAGTACGGGGCGCTACTGGTTGCCTTCGCATCCATGCCGTTCATCCATGCTGTGACCAGCGTCTCACCCGACCGCTGGCACATGGATATGCTTGGTATCATGCGGAACCGACCGCGACTCAAAGCCTGGGCCAAAGCGCAGGCATACATACGGACAGGCTACAAGACGGACGATGAGGACATCAACGATGCCGTTCTGATTGCGCTTTGGGGGCTTGGCGCGTTGAGGTTGGGACTCGTAAAGGCAGCCGAGTGAACCCCTCCGTTGCCGCAGCCATCTCCATCCTTGAGGCTCACGGCGGCAAGGTGCGCCTAATCTGCGAGACATTCCTGCACTTCGAGACGGGGCCAATGGTGGTGCCGTGCGACCTCTATCCGGCGTGTGACGGCTGTCAGCACGAGGCATGCTACCGGAGGCAGGTGATTGAGATGCCGGGGAAGGTGTACGTGGACGGGAGATACCTTGAACCAGACTAGAATAGTGGGTGGCTTCGAGGAGGAACTATTGGCACTCATTCAGGATGTGCAGAGTCACCGCGAGGCCAAATGCCTAGAGGTTCAGGCGCTTACCAAACTGATAGCCGCCTTTGATGCGGTGATAGCTCATTACAAGGCTGCCTTAATGAACCACAGGCGAAAACTGTTCGAGTCGGTAACTGAGGAGGCTCAGCCCAACGCGGAAGAATCGGCTGTCCCGAAACACGTAAAGAACCCTGATGCTGTTCTGCTGGGTAGGCTCGGTGGCAAAAAGGGCGGCAAGGCAAGGATGGCAAACATGGCGCCAGAGCAACGGCAGCAGCTCGCAACGAAAGCTGTCAATGCGCGGTGGCACCCTCCTGAGGAAGACACCTGCTCGCAATGCGGAGTCTTGATGAGGGAGCATCCCCGGTGTGCTGGCTGCGGCATTCTGGTGGGGCCTAATCACATGGAGCAGGATGTCATCGAAGGTTATTGTTCAGGCTGTGCCAAAGGGAGAGAGAAGGGAGCAAGCGAGTGAGCAGTAAAGACGAACTAATGTCCTGGGTTGACTACGCCTGCAACGGCATACATGATGCCTCTGGAGCACAGAAAGCGTTTCGGGAGTTGACCAACGCCATCACCGAGCTAGTCGGCCTCCGCCAGCGCAATGCCGAGCTGAGGGCGGAACTGGCCGACATCAGGGTTAGATTTGCAAGACTGGTGAACAGATTGGAGGCAAGCAAGTGAGCAGTAAAAAGCCAAGGGAAACAGCATGGAAAACCTGTACTGCGTGTGGCAAGAAAATCCCATATTTCTTGGGTGCGATTGTGTATTGTAATATCGCAACGCATGAGGAGCTTTGTTCCGACTGCTACGACAAGAAACTGGCTGAGGAGATGTGGCCTAGTGTCAAGGAAGGAGGCAACTAGATGAGCGAGTACACACCTGAGCAATTGGGGCGGGTGCTGTATGAGATGGGCAAAGATGACACATGGAATTGTGCTATTTGCCCTGTGAGGGATAACTGCCTGACTAACGAATGGCCGTGCCTTGACTTTGCCGGTTTGCTGAGGGCAGTAAACGGGGAGGCAGGTGGATGCCGCTAGACGAACAAAGCGTTAGGCAGACATTGGACGAGTGCCACAAACAACTTGCTTATTTAGAGGTGGAAGAGCAAATATTGTTGAAGATGGAAAAGGGCCTTGAGTGGCTGCTGCAACAGCATGAAGGGCGTGACATTCGGCAAAAACGGGGTAGTATTCTGCAAACTATTCGCCATCTTTGGAGAAGGGAGGAAGCTAATGGAGCCAAAACCAATCTATAATTGCCCAAACACAGAACCCAAGCCCATCCCGTGCACCATGGCCATCCGCAACTGCCTTACGGTCATCAAAGGCCGGATGCAGCTGGCCGAGAGGAGGCTGACGGCGTCAGATGCGACTGACATAGGCTACATCGAGTACCAGCTCGACATCATCGGCCAGCAGGTCGAAATAATGGTGGGCATCGTCGAGGAAATGGAGAGAGAGGGATAGCGAGCGGAAGTGTGAAAGAGCCCGGCCACTGGGCTCGACAATGGCCGGGTTGAGGGAAAGAAGGATATAAGATGAGGAATTGAGGAGCAAGGTCGCCGGTAGCCTTGCTCCCCTATCTATAACCGCCCGGGAGGAGGATAAAGCCCGGACGGTCCCCGAAGGGCTACATTAGCCTACACCAGGCTACATTAAGGCGCCTTAGCCGGCGCTCGACTGCTAAACCACCACGCCACGATGGCACTCAGCAGCACCCACCAGTCTTGAGGGATGGATGTCCCAAAGGCGATAAACCCAATAGTCGCCAGCACTGCCGCCACGGTCACAATGGGCCTAACCGATGCCCGGATTTTCTCAATCATAATTGCCCTTGTCTCCTTTCCAGAGAATCCATAGTACGAATAAACCAGCGACGGCGATGAGAAGCCATGTCGGCATGGCGTTGTCTCCCTATTTCCAATAGTGGTTGAGTACGGCTATGCTAACCATACCGAGCACCGCCCAAACGAGATTGAGCCTTGAGACAGACAACTGGAAGCGACTAGTTTCGGTACGGTCGCTGTCTCGCTGCTCGCTCAGTTGAGTCCGTCGTTTGCCCTCGTCCTTCTCGCTCGTCTGGTGATAAATTAGGTGGTTGCTGATTTGCAGAGACAGGAGGTCGAGTTTACCTGCGATTTCCTTGAACATCGCATTTCCCCTGTCTATCGCAGCGCAGAGTGAGTCAACGCGGGCCTCCAGTTTACCGATATCTCTTTCGCTCGTGCGTTCCATCATATCGCCTTATCCTTATCCGAGAATCAATCTGATGTACCCCGTTCTAAGCCCCGAGCAACGTCCAAAATGAAGGCCAGTCAAACATCCAGCCAGGGTCAGACTTGCCCTGCCGGATGCCTTGCGACGTCTGGTCGTGACCTTTGACATGCTCCCCATCTAGCGGAATATCATGTTGGCTTCCCCACCATTGCACAGCCTCGACAAGGCGAATTATCTGTATCTCGCTGAAGGGTATCGCATTGTCCGGTTGTTCTAACTCGACTTGTAGACTGTGGGGGTTCAACTCGCCAGCGCCCCAAGCCGTGTCGCCGTCGGCCACGAAATGCACAAACTGGCCTTTCTGGGTAATGAGCAGGTGTGTCGACGCCTCAGCACGAGGGTTGCAGAACCAGTTCACAGTGGCCTGGGCTTCGACGCCAATGGCCGCGCCGCCACGGGTCGAATGAATGATGATTAGGTCGATAGTCTGAGAGCGGCCCGGTTGGTAGTTCGGACTCGGGAACCATTGTTCCATAGCCTCGGTAAGCTGATTAGTCATGCTAAAGCCTCCCTGGCCTTGGCGATCTTCGCCTCTGCATCAGTTAACTGGGCCGCGCAGCCATTGTCCCGGAAGTCTATCATCCCTGTCCTATCATCCTGTCCGGGAATCCAGATTGCATAGCCCTTCAGGCCGTGCGCCTGCTTGACGGCGTTGGCGTGGTCGTAGAAAGCTCCTCGCTGCACCCCGTTGGCGTCGTATACCCGCCAGCGAGCAGGATTAGTCACTACTGGAGTTGGCGTCGGTTCTGGCACGGGCGTTCCTCCTGTCTGTCGTACAAACTCCGGTATGGCTTTTACCGCCTCTATCGTCAGTGTTCGCTCCCCGAACCACTGCGAATACCAAGCGTTGGCCTCAAACGATGGGTCTCCCCCAGCGGCTACAGAGGCGAGTAGCCAGGGGGTAACGGCAAACCACCAATCAGGCAGCGCCTCCCCGTTCGGCAAAGTACCTGATTGGAACATCTTGAACATCGCCACCGTGTAATCGCGGTGGAGTTCTGCGGTAACGGCTGGGTAACGGCTATCTGCGTTGTCTCCAATGGTGTAGCCTCCCTCACAGCAGATTATGGGGACATCCTTCCCAATCGTATCTCGAAACACCTTGGCGAACTTCAGCGGGCTCAGCATGGCGAACCAGTCGTCGTAGATGGTCTTGCCGGGGTTCAGAGCGTCATACGGGTAGCTCGTGGGATGGTTACTCGTGTAGTTGTGGCAGGCGAACCATACCTTCTCGAAAAGGTACTCCTTGCCGGCGCTCTTGACGTAGTTGAGCAAATCCCTAAGCCACTCCGGGTCGAGGAGTTGAATCCCCGGATAGCCGCCGTGGTGCATGATGTTCTCGGCGGCAAACACCCAACGGTAGATGTAAGCCATCTTATCGACTGTTCCCCCGGGCCATTCGACGGCGAGCTCGGGCTCGTTATAGGCTTGGACGTAGGGGCCCACTCCCGCGGCCACCATGTGTTCGGCAACTATTCCCTTGTCCTGCCAGTCCTCGTTGGCTCTGACGAACGGACGGCACACGGGCTGGATACCTGCCACTGCGAACTTGGCGATGCTGGCGGCGTCTTCGTTGAGCATCGTCGTCCACTTCAGCTTCATGGCGACGAGACGGGCTATCCATGTGTCCATGGCATCGCCCGTGACATAGGGATGGGGAAACAAGTGTATCCCAATTCCCGAGTCATTCTCAGGTCGTTTGAAGTCCTTGATGTCCATTGCTCTCCTACGTAATCGCGTCGTAAATCGGTATGTACCCTACCAGTGTCCCAGTAGGTCCGTAGATAGGCAGTTTAGCGGCAACATTCCCTAACGTAGTAGCTGCCGCCGTCTGGTTCGTCCTGATATAACCCTCATTTGTTATCCCAAATGAGTAGGTTCCATCAGCCAGACGGACATAGAACGCACCCGCTTGGCTATCGCTACCGACGTACAGGTCGGCATTGGCAGGGTCGATGTCGAGGGCTTTGCGTGTTGCCGTGGTGCCTATGGTTAGTCTGCCATCAATCTGCGCCGTGCTGCTGAGTGCAATCGTAGCGGCCTTAATCGCACCGGCACCAGCGGCCGTAGCTGCCCCAACATTTAGACCATTCTTGAAAGTGGCATCTCCGCTCGTGCCCTCTAGGGTAATGTTGGCGGTGCCCGCCTGATTCCTTACATATATGGTGCCATCCTGGGTGTCACTGCCGACGTACAAGTCAGCGTCGGCGATGCTAATCTCCATCGCCGACCGAGTACCGGTGCCCACCACTAATTTGGTATTAAGGACAACATGCTGGTCTTCGGTAATGCGCATGGCCTTGGCTATCGCTACACCCGTCTTCTTGGTGTAGAAGTCCAGCGCCGCTTCGTCATCCGCTGTGCGCCGGACGCCCAGTACCTCCGCCGCTACCGTTGCTTGATGGAAGAAGATGAGGCCACCATAAGTACCATTGGCAACCGTCCGTGAACCCTGGATCTCTACCACGGCTATACTGTCCCCGGACACGCCAGCCGAGACGGTAAGTGCTCTTGCTACCCCGGCGGTTATGCTTGGCGTTGCTGTTCCTACGCCTAGGTTGCCAGAGGGTATAGTAAATAATGCCACATCAGTAGTGATCCACGTCGTCGGCGTCGCATTATCATCGGCATAGATATCAAATAAGCCGAATGTCGAACCACTCTGCGCTTTAAGCCTCGTACCCGCCTGGTAAGTGGTAGGCGCCGTTGCGATTACGCTCACCAGTGTGTTCCATGACATCAAGGGGAGACCCTGCAAGGCTATCTGTTGCGTCCCAATGACGCTGAGCGACCCGTACAGGCCGCCCGTAACAGTTCCGCTAGTATTGATGGTGTAGGCTTCGGTATCGCTGAATATGCCAGTAGTGGCCACACTGATACCAGCCGCGTCGAGGACAACCTTGCCCGCTCCAGCTGTAAGCGATCCATCTGTGTCAATCTCGCACTGCATCGTCGTGCCGCCCCGGAACTGCAACTTGCCCGCCGACTTGTCCCAGAAGATGTTCGCCTTGCTCGCGCCGTTATCCCCAAACAGAATATCGCCGGTGTTCACTGTCTCCCCATTGTACGTCTGGGCGTTCGTCGTGAAGATGGCGAGGTTGATCGTGGCGTGTTTAGAGCCATCGACGTTGTCACCTACGTCGGTTCCCACGAAGATATCTCCATCGGGTTCTAGCTGTATCTTTGTCGTATCATGGGAGCGCAATCGGAGGCCGTTGGTGCTGTCGATGCAGACGTTGGCGTAGCCCGAGTTGTAGCGACCCATCGCCACACCGTAGGTCTCGGCGTCATAGCCCCAGTTGGCGTTGAGGTCGCCTACCCTCACCATCTCGGTCTGTGCATCCCAGGTGGCTCCCTGCACGATGACGTTGATCTGCGGCGTGTCTGCGGCGTTAAGCTCGATACGCCCGTCGGTCGTGTTTCCAAGGTTCAGCCATGGCGTTCCTTCGGCCCATACGGGTACGGCAGGGAGTCCGTTGAGGTTGCGGGTTACTGTCCACGTCGTACCGCTCACAAAGGCCGTAGCCTTCATGTACTCGTTCTTAATGGTGCCCGTGATGTCGTGGCCTTTGATGGTGATGAAGTCGTTCACATCGATAGTAGGGCTTGCTGCCCCAAAGTCGATGTCCGTCCTGTCCCCGCCCGCCGTGGTATTGGCCGAGGTAGGGGCAGAAGTGAGCCCGACACAAGTACCGTTGGCAATGGCGACGTTCATGGTAGCATCGTTAGCCACGGTGTAGGCTTTGGTCGTGAAAATGAGGTCTGGGCCTGAACTCGTGATGGTAAAGAAGGCACCGACAACGGCGCTCTCTGTGGGCAAGTTGGCGGCCAGCATCGTGGCTACTTGGGTCGCCGTCCACCCGTCCAGAGCGTTAAGCCCCGTCGTTACCGTGATAGGAACTCCCCCGTTCATAGCCGCCGCTGCCACCGTGACCGATACTGTCCCAGCACCAGAGGCTACGCCCGCCAGCGTGTTGGTCGAACTGGCATGGTCGGGGAAACCCTGCGCCGATGCTCCGCTGAGGGCGATGTTCATGGTGCCGTCGTTGGCCGCTGCTGTCTTAGCGGTAAGTGCTACATCGGCCCCTGCGCCGCCAATAGTGAACCAGGCCACCAGTCCCGGGAGGAAGCTGAGGGCAGCCCTAATGCTCGCTGCAAGCTCGCTGGAGGTCGCCCCATTTAGGAAGGGCACTGCGGTAGGCACAGCACCTGTGCTGCCCATCCCCGCTGCAGTAACCGTTACCGTCATGCTGCCCGCATCAGTTGCCGTACCTGTGACTGTGGCCGTCTCTACCTGCTGCACACCCGCTATAATCGAACCCAATACCGTGGCCGTCTCTACCTGTAGATAGGCGGTTGGCATCTGGAGGGTACCCTGGCCGTGTCCGACGACAAACCAGCCACCGAGAAGCTGAATAACGTTCTCGGCGTACACGGCCGCATTTATCTGGCTTACGAATAGCTGGCGCCACCACTTGGTCGCGTCGCCCAGGTCGTAGGTCTCGGTCGCATCGGGGAGAACGTGAGCGAGGGCTCCCGTCATTCGGTTGGCATTGTAGGCCGGGCGATTCGTACCTGCCCCTTCGGCGTAGGCCGCCCAAGACGCCTGTGTCGTGGCTATCTCGCCACTGTGATGGGCTGAACTGAGGCCGTGGGGCGAGGGGGTGTAGCCAGCTGCACCGGGCGCTGATCCGCCCGGCACTGCGCTGCTGCTATCGCTCGTGAGGTCTTGTATATCCATGGGCTTGAGTTTGTCCCGGAGGCCGAGGGCGCGTATTCCCGTAGCCATCAGGCGACCACCTTGAGAACTAAGTCAGCCGCCAGGCCGGCCGCCCTATCCTCGTCTTGCTTGATTACCCGCTTGTGTAGGCTCACCACCTGTACCGTCCGGGTCTGCGCGCTCCCATGCCAGTAGTCGACAAGACTAACCGGGTAATAGGTGTCGAGGGTATCGAGTTGGTCGGCCAGGTCTTTGGCAGTGTAGCGGGTCTGTATACCCATCCTCGATAGGGCCTCGTCGTAAAGAAGGACAGTGCATTCAATCACGTCCCGCATGGTCGGGCGTCGCGATGCCTTGGCGGCGAGTACTCTTACCACCGGGCTTGAGGTAGAAACGCCATTCACGAGGTCTAGCCTCAGCTCGCACCTGTTGAAGCGTTTGTCCCCCGTAGGACTGATGACCGTCCTACCGTCGGCGGAGATGGTTTGGAGGCTCGTCCAGCCCGAGTCGGCGCTGTAGTTGGTCGGCGTCGCGTTCCTACGCTCGTATACCTGTACGGTCGTACTGGCCGAAAGCCCGTAGGCTTCTAGTACCAAATCAGAGAGGTTCCAGCGCATGCCGGGGACGCCAAACTCGTCAGCGGGAAATCGTATGCTGCCACTCGCACTATACCTGTACGCGGAGTCCAGCCAGGGGTTATCGCCATTGGCCGGCAGCTTGATGTAGGAGACACTGCCGGTGGAGAGGCCGAACCATAGCCTCGGCGGCGCCACCAGCGAAGAGATAAACATGCTCGTCACTTTGGCGCTGGTAATCTTCGCTAGCGCTCCATGCCAGATGTAGGGGCCGAAGCCTGGTTCCCCATCCTCACGGCGTCTCCCCGCCATGATGTAGGAGTCTGTGCCATCATAGACACTCACGTATGTCCAGGAGCGAAGGTGGGCGATAGCCGTCTTGAGGCCCTGAATCCCGCTGCGGTCGGAGAGGCCCCGGCCTGGCGATACGTCGTCGATGGTCCCCTGTGAAGGGTCATAGAGATACAGACCGCTCTTCGAGGGATACCAGATGCGTCCCTGACTGTCTGCAGTCGTGTTGACGCCATTGTTGCTGTCCACGGGAATCACGGGGACGAGGCAGGGCGAGCGACTGGTGCGACCGTCGAGGTAGTAGAGCCCGTCCGTCTTGCCGAAGAATAGCGTTCTCTCCACTGCCGCCATACCGGTGATAGTCGAGCCGCTGTCGCCAATGGGATAGCTGCCATCGGCCCCACTCCAGTTGTTGGTTCCGCTACTCACAAAGGGATTAGCCCCCTGGGCGCACCAGGCGACGCTGGGATTGGCGCCAGATAGAAATGTCTGTGCCAGAGCGTAATCGGTATCGGCCCAAAACTTAGCGAGGTAGGCACCGTACAGGGAATTGACATCAGCGGTGAAGTTGGTGCCATCGAACTTGACGATCTCGGTCGCCCCACCGGTGAAGCCGATAATCACGTTTCCATCGAAGCGCACCCCTATGGTCGAGACAGTACCCGCCCCAAAGTCGTGGGGGAAGCCGCCCGCAGCCGCTACACTGTCGTTCGAGGGGTCGATGCGGTTGCAGTAGCGTCCGGAGAGAGTGAAGAGGTAGCTGGCTGATCCGCCAATGCCCTCAAAGAACCCCGTCACGGCGCCGCCCTGTGTCGCCTGCGTAACAGGGGTCACAAGTGGCCCCATAATTAGCTGCCCGGGATATCGGGGATCCAAATTGGTGGCGAGATGGTAGGTGTTGGGAGCCTGATACTGTGACCAACCGAAGCCGGAATGACAGGAGTTGTAGGCCCGCGGCACGTCCCCCGAGCTCTGCGACTGGCCCTCGATGTCGGGGTGTCGGGGAACGGACCACTGGGGAATCCCCTTGCTCCGTGCGACTAGAAAGGGGTAACCGTTTAGCTCAATATCATACTGGCGGTTCCGCCCGGTAGGCACAGGTATCATACTTGCGCCCTCCTTCTCGCTATGGTATAATGGGCGCAAGAAAGCCCCGGCGCTGCGCTAACAGCCCGGAGCATGGCAACGAAAGGAGTAATCTTCCGATGCAATTTCATGATACCACAACCCACCCCTCTAGCGAAATCCCCTACGGTTACTGCCACTGCGGATGCGGCCAGAAAACGAAACTGGCAACGCGGATACATAAGCGCTTGGGTTATATTGTTGGTGAACCACTGAGGTTTGTGAACCGTCACTCCCACGCGAAGCCACTTGAGCAGCGCTTCTGGGCTAAGGTCGACAAGAATGGCCCGGTGCCAGACCACCGTCCAGAACTCGGTGCTTGTTGGATATGGATTGGCAGTAAGACGAGTAACGGATATGGCAAGATATCCGCCTACCGGCGCCTTGACATGAGCCACCGGGTTTCGTGGCGCTTGCATTTTGAGCCCATTCCGCCAGGTATGAATGTTCTCCACAGTTGCGATAACCCTGCCTGCCTGCGTCCCGACCATCTCTTCTTGGGTACCACACTTGATAATGTCCGCGATAGGATACAGAAGAACAGGACTGTCAAGGGTTCCGCAAAACTGACGGAAGAAGCGGTGCGGGAGATACGGGATAAGTACCGGTCTACCAAGGTTAGTATGGCGCAACTGGGTAAACAATACGGCGTGTCGCCCGCCACTATCTGCCTTGCTATTACTCGTCAAACGTGGAATAACGTAGCGTGACACTAGAAGGGCCTCCCGAACGCAAACCTCTTTCCATCCCAAACGGGCATGAATTGTCTGTCCAGCCTCTTTGCTTCAGGCATCCAGCGTTTGACCATGTCCTCGTCCTTCTTGTCCATGCCAATCTGGGCCAGAGTCCACGCCAAAACCCAATCCGGGTCAGCGTCAGTAGCATCCGCGTCCGCCGACAACTCCGTGTAGGGACAAAGTGCCTGGCCGACCAGATGCGCTCCCACTATGGGATAGCTGTTCATCATCACCTTGTAGGGTGTATAACCCGTAGGGTCTTCCAGCACGTTGTGCCAAATGGGAGAGCACCTTTCGAGGCTATCCACAGCGGCGTGCTGGCCCGAGTGGGAGGAGCCCCGATATCTCCAGAAAGACACCCTCTCCAACCACTTCTCGTTCTTGAACCATGAGGGTAGAGCAATCTCCGTCATCGCTTGGTTAAGAAGTGTGATGTTGTCCCAATAGATGTCTGCACTATCCTCTGTTCCCTTGAGCCTTACCGCTACCTGCATGCAGTCGGCGGGGATATTGGCCGTAAGCCAGATGCGTCTGGTCTGACGCTGGTCACAGGTGGCGGTCTCAATGGAGGCGCTATTGGTCACATCGTAGAGTTCCAGTACCGCAGTTCCGCTCGCTACCGTTACATCAGCCACAAGCAGATAGGACTGGGTTTCCTCCACATTCACTGTGGCCGATTGGAAATATCCGTTAGCGCTGCTGTTCTTAACCCGTAGCGCCTGGTCACCCAGAGTCACCCCGGTGGAGGTGGACTTGATTGAGAGGGATATGTCTATGCCGCTGCCAGTCCAGTTCGCCACACCGCTTGCCTCCATGTCGCCATCGGTCACGAGGGTGAGAAGGAACGGACGCCGGTAGAAGAGACGGCGCAGTGTGTCATTCAGATAGTCGGCAATCCCCCTGTAGAGACCCTGTGTGCTCGGCGGAAGCCCCATGTATAAGCCATAAGTCATTGTGGTTTTCGTAGTATTGGAGAAGGCCCGCCCTACAGTGAGGGTATAGGTCGAGGGCGAATAGGTCGAGACGCGCCCGATCTCGCCCACGTTCTGTGGTGAGCCAGCACTATCGGCTTCTATTTTTGCCCAGGCATTGACGTACAGGTTGCTACTGTCGCCCGTATCGAGGGGACTATCGGCGGAACTGTCGATGATGGTAGTAACCAACCCGGTACTAGAAGGTGCACCTGTGGCGTACCCATATCCCGCCTTGGCTATGTTTCTCTCAAGCTGGAGTAACGTCGTACTCATGGCTTTATTCCTCTGTGGTTGGTGTCTCCGGTTTGGTCAGCACGACCAGTTCGCCGTTATCCATGTCGAACTTGACATCGCCCTCATAGGGAATCCCCATCGCCGCCATCGTGGCCCGTAGACCATCGCTGCACCGCTGGGCGTCCTCCTGGGCCGCTCGTGCCGCTGCCTGCGCTATCGCCTGTGCTCCTTGCGCCATACAGTAGAGTCGTGTTAGGGTCGCCGCGCTCTCCGGCTTCAGTTTGTACCTTAGCTCGTTTGGCCCTGCCATTGTCTCCTCCTATGCTGCGTCGAATATCCCACACGCCACGAGGGCATTTACTACATCACCAAAAGCAGCCCAATTGTTATACGATGCCTTGGCCGGTTGAATTACCGGGGCATGGCCCCAAAAGCCTAGTTTCTGACTAGCCGCTGTCCCCAGTTTGGTGCCCGTGCTGCTGCCCACGGCGATATCAATTGCATCGCTGAGCGTTATATCACCGTTCTTGTCGAAGCTCAGGTCGACCGTCGGAGTCTGGCCCGCTCCGATGCCCGCGCGACCGATGTCGAGGCTATTGGTAGAGTTGTCGGCACTGGTCAGGGTGCGGATGAACCGGCCTGTTGTCACCGGCGAGTTGATTGTGGTCGCCGCCTTGGTGCCTCCATCGATGTGCCCGTTCAAGACGATGTACTGGTCTGCCGAATTAGCGTCATAAATGGAGGAAATGGAGACTGGCCAGTTCGTGTTCTTGGCATAGGCGCGGAAGATGTGATAGACGGTATCGTTGCCGGGAGAATAGGGGCCACAGTCTATACCGGGGCCTATCCCTACGACATTGGCCGTGTTGCCATCGAGGTCGACGTTGAACTTCTTGGCATAGAGAGTAACATCCCCCACGCTTCTACCCACCACCATCTGGCCCAGTGGCCCAATCCTGATCTGGTCGGCTGTGTCGGCATGGGAGTAGGCGAGTACCATATCGGTATTCTCGAAGTCCATCCCCACGTCCCACTTCGGTGCGCCATCGATAGTCCAAACAATGCCGTGGGGCTGTGCTGTTGCCGCTGTTTTGTCGATACGCCAGCCTCTCATCCCGGAGTCGGCTACGGTGCTGTAGTCGAACAGGGTGTACAGGTTTGTGGCGACGACATGGAACGTCCCGCTAGGCGTCGTATTGAGGCCAATCCGGGCGTTGGTGGTATCCACCGTGAGGATAGCGGTCGAGCCAGCATTGGCCAGTTTCAGGGCGGTGGTGCTGTTAGCCTTGGGCCTCAGCACGAAGCCCCCGCCCGAGGTGTACTCCGTTATCAGGTCGCAGGCTATCCCGTTGGTACCGAAGGGCTGCGCTTGCTCGGTGGCTGCCGTCTCGGTGCCCGCCGTGGACATCCCGACCACACCTGAAGGAATCGGATTAGTTAGTGGCATGGCTAAGCCCCCTCAGTGACGAGTAGGGTCTTGCTCCCGGTGCCGTTAATGGCGTTGACGACCTTCTGACAGAGATTGCCTAGTTGCAGGCTCATCTCATAACTGCCACCGTTAGCGTTAAGCCGAATGCCCTGATTTGCGACTGCCGTAGCCGCTATCATGAGATAGATCGTAGTATCCGAGTCGTTCACGAACAGGGCATACTTCCTGTTCTCATTGGCGGCTAGGGCTACTCCCGAGTTGGTCGTCACAGTAACCGCGCTGTGAGTGGCTGTGTTATAGATAATTTGGCTCACGTGGCTTACCCCCTTTCTGGAGGGATTAGTTCGCTTTCTTTGCCCTTCCCGGAAGGACGGGTGTTTCTGCTGGCTCCACTGATACGCTAGTCGGCGCTAGTGCTTCCAGTGCCGCCAGGGTGGCCCGGGCGTTCTCTCGCTGGAGTTGGCGGTCTTCCGCCTTCTCCCGCTCGATCCGGTCGTCCTCGATGGTCGCCCACTCTCGCTTGTGGCGCATCTGCATGTGACTCTTGACATCCTGCGGTGAGGCCAGATTGGCCTTGGGGCAAAGAGGCAGTCCCCAGCGGTCATATTCCGGGTGTTTCTCTCGCAGGTCGGCGTGGAGCATGCATCTGAGGGTGCCCCTTAGCGGTACGATACCGGGGTCGTGCTGTGTGAAGACGAGACTGCCGTCCTCCCGCCTCTTGGTAAGCTGGGTGGGCAACATGTTCTTGTTGGTGCGGGAGCGCTCTCCCGTGCGGGTGTCCCAGATGTAGGCGATACCGGCACCCTTTATATCAGAGACAATCATCTGTACATCAAGCTCTGCATCCCCTGTATGAATTACATCCCCGACCTGGACTTCGCCAGATTCCGGGGGTGCGCCAGTCATACTTCGCATTGCCGCCAGTATTTCCTGGCGCTTGATTTCCATGTCTTCTACCGTAGCAGTAGTCATACTTAGCTCCTTTGCAGTATCCCGCCAAAGCCAAACGTCGAAGCCTTCTTTCTGTGCTTCCGCCTATGCTCCGGTTGGTCATGATAGACTTGAATCAGGTCAGGTATTGGTCCCGGGTCTGGTGCCTCGTAGGGGCCTTCCCTGAGGTGGTCGGCAATCCCCATGAGCCGCCCTACCGTCTCCTCGATGTAGATTTTGCCCGTCTTGGGGTCTTGAGCGCCGCCGGGAATCACGAACTCCTCGACAGTGAAGTTTTTGGCTGAACCCAAGTCCTTCCGGAACTCCACTACCGCATCGCCCCTAAAGACCTTGATGGTCTGGTAGCGCCGAAAGCCCCGGTAGTCCGGCGCCATCTCGTTCATTTCCTTGAGACTGAATGCAGGCTCGTCCTCGTGAACGAAGTTAGTGCCGATGAGTAGCCTGCCCATATCAGTTGCCCTGGTTGCCAGCGTCCACAAAGGCTTCAAGTGCCAGCAGTGTCAACGGCTTGCACTCGCAGCCATTCGTCCCCGGCAAGGCGATCTTGTCGATGCCCTCGATGTCGATCTCTTGGCTCATAAGCTCGTTGTGCGCTTCCACGAACTCCGTCCAGTGCTCGTCGCCAGGCTTGATAGCCGTCTGTCCGTTCTCGCCGGTAGTGCCGTGCTGCCGGATGAGGCCGGTGCGTACCACGTCGATGTCGGCCCGTAGTCCCCCGAGCTTCCTAGCCAGACGAGCCAGCCAGTAAGCCGTCTTGACCGGCCAGCGCTCTCCCAGTAGTTCTTGCAGGGGTGGTGGCGTTTGGTTCGGTGGTACTCCTCCTAGACTAGTCGCCTCCCAGATGTCTCCGTTGGTTGCCTTCATTTGGTCGCTATCCTCCTTTTATTTTGGACGGTGATTGAAGGCTCACCGTCCAAAGCCTATCTCCGCCTAGTTGGTGTAAAGCATGACGTACCGGATATTCCCCGCTGCATCCCGCAGAATCGGTAATAGCTGGTTCTCAGCAGTCCCCGCTGCGCCTACCAGCCCAAAGTCCGACCTGTTCTGACAGTCGAACAGAGCCGTGATAGCCGTGTTGTTCGTGTTGAGGCTGAAGGGGAACCTCAGCGCATCGGTATCGGAGGCGAGATACTGCATGCGAGCACCAAAGATCAGTTTGGCATTGGTGATTGTCGCTGCTTCTGCCTCATAGATACCGTCGTTGCGGGCGCAGATGTACGTGCCTACCGGCACCGTGCCACCCGTAATATTGACCCAAGAGGACGACGCCGCCGAATGGTCGGTGGGGCTTCCTGAGAGAGTAACGTCTACTTCAAATGCCCCATAGCCGTCAGTAAGAGCGGCAGCAGCCATGGTTGCAGAGATTTTGAGGGCTCTGCCTGTGGCGGCGAGGGTAGCCGCGGTGATGGTGACAATGGAATCGGCTACTACTGCACCGGCTATACCCATCGTATTTGTCGCAGCATCGATGACCAGCATATTGGCGTTATCCGCACCCTCGATGCGGAAGTCGATATCATCGCCAGTCTCATTGAAGATGACGGCTGTAGCTATGTTGATGTCGTGGATAGGGGCTGCGAGGTTGCCGCCGATGATGGTTCGGCCATCGAGAGCGGTAGTCCCAGCATCCACCCATAGGGAGTAGACTCTTGTCAGCGTCATGTTGCCGCTACCTGCGGCGGGCGCTCCAGCGATGTAGACGGTTGCCGCATCAGACGTCGTCTGTCCGGCATTGGCCCCGTCTAGGGTAGGAATGCCGACGAAGATACGGGCGCCAATGGCGATAGTCGTCGGATTGGCATTGGTCGAGGTGAAAGTACCCGCTGGATGATGCTCTTCCACGCCTACGGAAGTGGTCAGCGCTCTGTTTACCACACTTCCATTGATGTTCAGGAAGGCCCCAGTAACTACTGCCGCTCCCACAGCAGCGGAGTCGGTACCGCCGTCCAGAACCAGCATGTTGGCGTTATTGGCTCCCTCGAACCGGAAGTCAACGTCCTGACTGTCATCGTTGAACCTCAGACTCGTGCTGCAGGCGATGTTAGCGGCCGCCCCGAAGAGGATGGTCGAGTTGGTTGTGGTGCCCTCTGTAGGTTGAGCGTTACCGAAGTAGAGGACGGTGGCATTGTCAAGTGTCCCGCTGGCCACTGTGATATTAGGTTCGCCTAGTGTCAGGGTCGATACGGTGTTGGTGGCACCAGAGGTGCTGACCGCTCCCACTGGATTGACAAACAGGTCGGCATAGTCAGTTGCTGCCGTCGCCGTCCGTGCCGCGCGGCTGATGTTGACCAGCTTGTTGGCATCGGAAGTATCGGTGTTGGAGCCGAGTACCAGCGAGTTCTTGCCGCCGTCCGAGTAGATGGCATACTGAATGCCGTCCGTCTCGACCCGGAAGTCGATGTCGGCGCTGCCCTCATTGATGACGTAAGCCCCTACGGCTGTTCGTATCTGCTCGACTCCTGCGGCGTAGAGAGCCATAGTACCCGCGCTGCTGTCGATCCAGAGCCAGGCCTGGGAGTTGCCGCCATTGTTGGCAGCGATCAGAATGTCGCCGCTTGCCACCATGTTGGAGATGACCATCGTATCGACGGCAAGGGCTGGAACGACAGGGGTGCCAAGGAACACGCCGTCAAGTGCGGTGTTGGCCGCAAGAAGCGTGGTTCCCGGTTGAGCGCCGTTGTAGACCGCCGCCAGGATGCCTTCGTTATGCTTGGTAAGCCAACCTCTGTGGGTTGCAGAAACTGCCATTTTGGTTTATCCCTTCTCACTGGCAAGCGCCAGAGCTGATGAGTTGATTGAAGGCGGTTGGTAGGCCCAACCGCCAAAGCCCTGAACTTACGTGGTTGACCGTCCTTTTTTGCCGTACAGATAATCAACGCTAATGATGTTCGCCGTACCCTGCTCAAAGTTTTGCACCATAGGCACCAGGTCCGTCGCTGCCACCAGCGTTGTGCTGCTGTCTATCCGATAGACCTCTTCGCCGTTCACGTAGAAGCACGCGCTCCTACGGTCAGCCGAGAGGTAGCAGCCAAGGGTAAGGGCTGTGGCCGCCACCGGGTTGTACTTGGCGCCCAGCGCCTTGTTCACGGTGACTGCATCGGTCTTGCCCGCGACACACCACAACACTTTAGTCGTGGCGTCGTTGTCGAACAGAATGCCGATACCATCGCTCATGGTGTCGATGGTCACGGTATCTGTGGTGGCCGAGAAAGACGTTTCGTCGGCGGAGGCGAGAGAGTCCCCGAAGCCGACAAAGAACTTGTTGTCGGTGATGCTGTCGATGAAGATTCTCGCCTCCATCTTGAGGTCGTTGGCGCCCGAGCGCCAGTTGAGCAAGCCGAAGGACACGCCAGCGTTGTCGTCGTCGTTGCTCGTGTCCACGCCGACGTTTAGTCGCCCATCGATACCGAGGGCCTTGATTTCAGTGACCGCCGTGGCGCCCACCGCTAGGGTGTCGATCTCCGGCAGGTCCGCGATTGCCGTGACTTGGAAGTCCTCGAACTTGCTCACATATCCAAAGGAAGTATCAATTGCCATTTTGGGTTATTCCTTTCTCGCCGCTACTCTATCTGTAGCCTAAGCGATTCGTGTTTGGTCAGATGTCGTTAGGTCGCCTGCTAGCTTGTGGGAGCTGTCGCGTCGCTGTACGCTTCTTTGTTCCAGTTGCCTGCCGAACGCTCGCCTACTGCATAGTTATCCCACAACCAGACTGACTTGCCGCCACCACCAAGGCTAGGTTCATCTCGCATGGTCTTCCACGGTGATTTGCCCTGAACAAGGACGATGGCCCCACCAGCGCCGCCAGCGAACACGCCGCCCTTGGCGTCAGAGGCGCTGTCGATGCTTAAGTTGCCGTCGATGTATACCTCGGCATTGTTGATCTTGCCCTGGAAGCCGTTGGCGAAGGTGTCCCGGGTCATGCCGTCTGGTATGGGATAGGTGCCCACGCCTGCGGTGATCTCCGAGAAGATGTCGTGGACTTGGTAGCCATGAAGTACACAGTAGATCGGGCCATCCCACGGTTCTGTGGCATTGGAGGTTATCTGTTGCGCCATTGCCGAGATTACGCCGGAGGTCAGGGAGTTGCCTGCGCCCGGCTGGGACACAGTTGCCCCATCAAAGACGAGCAGGATGTCCTGGTCCTTCTTGCGCTGGATGGCGTTTTGGGCCAGTGAGCCCATCTTGGCAAAGCCGATCTGCGCGATGCGTTCGGCTACCATGTCAGTGATCACGGTATGGACGACGGTCAGACTAGGCGTGACCGGAAAGTTGCTGTCGCTGAACTGTTGTGGGTTCTCATACCGGTCCGTCTCGGAAGCGGCTGAGGCCGACAGCCTATCATAGCTGGCCTCATTCCATGTCATGCCTGTGCCGGGCTTGAGAGTCTGCTTGTCGACCAAATTGGTCATCACCCCCTTGAACTCGCGCACCGCTCTTGCCGCAGCGACCATCGAGTTTAGGGAGTCGTTTAAGGTGCTTGTATAGGTCTCGCCTGAGGCCATGATTTACTCCTTCTGCAAGGACATCAGATAGGAATGCCGTTAGCCCGCATCCACCTTATCTGCCTTGCTGTATCGTTTGTTTTGCCAGTTCCGTAAGCTGCGGCGAACTCGGTATCGCCCATAGCGGGATCGGCGGCAGACAGATTGGCGGGTCCGGGAGTTTTCTCCCGCTCCGCTGCGGCCTGTTCCTCGAGCATTGCCTTGGCCTCCGTTTTCGCCATATCCTTGGCGAGCTTCTTCCCCTCTTTCGTCCCGAAGAACTTAGCCATCCCCTTGGCATACTCCCGCAAACTGGGGTAGTTCTGAGGGTTCAGCTGAGTTATTTCCTCTTCTGAAGCCCCAGCCTCTTGCGCCAGTTCGAGGGCAGCGCCGAACAGCTCTTCGCCAGCCATGCGCATGAGACCGACTTCCATCTGGTCTCGCATGGGGGCTAGGCGAGCCTGTAGTTGAGACTGAATCGCTGCGTCGTAGTCCTGGGCGGCAAGTCGCCGCTTGAACTCCTCACCCAGTTCAACCTCATCCATCTGGCTCAGGCGTGCCCTATCTTGGAATGCCGCCTGCTGTCTCTGCCAATCTGCCTGCTGTGCTGCTACCTGCCTCTCCAAGTCGGCCTTTACCCGGCCACGTTCGGAGGAGACGCGGTGCTCCAGCTCCTTCTTGACTTCGGGATGGTTCCATAGTTCCTTGCGGGTCTCGGGGTCGGTTAGCAAGGTCGCCAGGTCCGGCTTGGGCGCCGCCTTTGAAGGCTCGACTGTAGCAGTAGACGCCGCGCTATCGACTGTCGTAGTCGTGCTTGGGGTCTCTGTCGTTACTGCCTCAGCGTTCGTAGTCGCGCTACCCGCTGCGGGAATCTCTGCGTCCGCCATGTGCTCGCTCCTTATCTGTTATTGGATGGTTTCCACCGCGAAGGGCATGTGTTCAGCACGCCAGTTTGACGCCGCCGCCGCCGCCTCATCCTCGCTGGTGAAGTACCCGATGTGCTTGTGCTTTCCATTCAGTCTGGCCTCGGCCCTCCATCTGCGTTTGGTTTTGTCCCAATCGACTCCGCGATACTTGGACGTACCATTGCGATAAGGGCGCTTGTTTTGGAGGTTCTGCCCTTGCGTTACAGCTCGGAGGTTCGCCCGGCGGTTATCAAGAGTATCGTGGTTGATGTGGTCCGTCACCCTGTTGCTCTTACCGTGCGGCAGACCGAGAATTTCGCGGTGCATCAAGATGGCGCGGACACCGCCATACCGACGAACCATTCTGCCCGCGTAGCCTGTACCTGACTTCACCAGATGCCATTGCCACTGGCTGAGCCATTCCACATCCGCCTCATCTACCACGGCATGGGCTATCACTTCGCCCTTCCCGAAGTAGAGCGGAATCCGAGCTATCTGTTCGTGCTCCTGCTTCATAAAATCCTCCATAAACACCAAAAAACCCGCTTACCGAAGCGAGCCTTTGCGGGCCTCAGATAAGCGGGCGGACCCCTAAATGGGGTGAGTCCCTAGTATTCGATTTATGTAGTCAGGTGGTACGCTGGCGAATCAGGCTGGTTAAACTATCACTCTCAGCTTTCGGTTATCCTATATCTAAGCGTCATGGCGTGAAGAGTTCGCCATCCGTCCCTATCTCCCACTGCTTAGGTGGGTGTTTTTTACGTACCGTCTGGTACTACCTCAGCGGCCTATCGCCCTTTGCCCTTGTCTCCACTCCTCCAATTGCCTGTCGTAAGCAGCCTTGTTGGGATTTATTCGGTCGCCGATTCTTTCGGCCCATTGAACACAACCAAAGTCTGGCTGTGTTGTTATGACTTCCTCAGACTCATTGCTCCATTTTGGATGAGGCACGAAACACATCTCGTCTGTCGTCCAATAATGACAATCCCTACATAAGCCACACTCGCCCAAGTTTATCCTCTCCCTGCCTTCGTCTGCGGTATATCGTACCGCTCCTCGATGGCCTGTATCGCGATAAACAGTGCCCGGCGAATCCCGAGCCACAGGTGCCTATTCTTCTCGGCTTCCCTATAAGCGCTCGGACGTTCGTTCGCTTTACTGTTCTCTTGGTTACATTCTACCATGTCCACCCGCAATGTCAAGACCCGTTCCTCTGGTTGAACGCCCTCTGCCACGCTGCCTGTGGGTCGTAGGTGATTATAGGTGCCCGGTACTGCTCGGCGTTGTACTGCCGCCCCGACAGTCTGGCGATGTTCTGCTGGACCCCCCCAGGCTCGTAACCCATCAGGTACTGCTGGCCCGGTAGCGGGGCGTATTCCGCCGCTTGGCGTTGCTCTGTCATCATCTGCATCGCCGTCTTCCAAGCGTCATCCATTTTCTTCTGCTCTAAGTCTCGTTGCTGCTGCGCCAAGATACCCTGCTGGTACTGCTTCTCCCAGGCATTCTTGTCTTGACTCTGGGTAAACTGCTGGCCCCAGTGCTGGTTGGCAATATCGGCGGCCTCTTGTGTCTGCGCGAACTCCTGGCCCCACCGTTGGTTGCTGGTGGTTGCGGCCTCTCTCGCCCGTTGCTCCTGCGCTGCCTGTATGTCATACTCCCCTGGTCGCCACTGGGGAGCCTGGCCCTGGCGATTGGAGGCGTCTATCTGTGCCTGCTTGTACGCCTTGGCCTGGGCTGCTACTTCCGGGTCGTAGTTCAGGTTAGTCTTCCACTCATAACGCTTATTCTCCTCACTCCACCCCCAGTAATACTGGTCAGTGGCGTCGACAGCAGAAGGGCTTACCTTACCAGCGGTCTGTTCATTCTTGGTCTCAGTTTGCTGACCTTTCTGATACGTCTGATAGCTCTTTGCCTGATCCGGATCGAAGTCATCATCGTATTTGGCCCAATCACTGCTCGCGCCGTCCCACTTGAAAAGCCCTATCCTCCCGTCAGGATAATGGGTCTCTTTGACATCCTCCCATTGTTTAGTTTGGGGGTTCTTTATCTTAGTGTAGGTATCCCAGGGTTCGTTATAATTGGGTCCGCCCATGGTGGCCTCCTGTCTATGGCGCCAATACTCTTCGCTTCTCTGTGCTGGTGAGACTCTCTCGCCGCGGGGTCGTGGTGCCGTACTCTTGCAAAAGCCGGTTTCTAATCTCGGCCCTACCAATGTATTTCAGGACCTCAGCCGCTGCCTTCTCCCGGGCTGCGGCGGCTGCACTCTGTGCCAGTTCCTTACGTTGGTCGGGGTCAAGCCTGGCCCATCTCGGTAGCATCATGGTCTTCAACAAGGCATCATCTAGGTACTGATTGGTCAGGATCTGGTACTGGGTCTGCTCCTCCATCATCAAAGGCACCTGCTGGATCGCCCAACCTACAGGTTGCATGTTTAGACTAACACCATCCTCACGTAGGGCTTGTTTCGCCCATGGTTGGAGTAGTTCTTGTTGGGCCTTGTCCAGTTCACCCCCGATATTCCCTTTGACGAATCTTCCCGCCAGGCCACCTAATATCGGCACGCCCTGCGCCCCTGTCGCCTTTTCAGGTTGGCCCGCTAGCCTGTCGATGGCGCTTATGGCGGTGCCTGCCGTGCCTCCGCCGATATCCCTTGCGGCAAACTCCACCTGGGAGGGTCTTACCCCCAGCGCTTCGGCAATCAGCTTGCTGGCGGTACTGGTCTGTTCGTCGCTTCGGTCAGTGGCGATCATCCGACCGCGGAAGTAGTCTTTGTTCTGGGCAAGTTGCATAGCGGTGCCGGTCACTGATGGCATGAAGCTGCTTGCCACTTCCTCCGGGCTACTACCCTGGATGGGCGATACCGAGAACCCGGCCTCAAAAGCGAGTTCCTTCCACTCACGTGCCTCTTTCCCCATTGCCCGGTTGATGGCATCTCGACCGGTAATAACGAACGGCGCCCAATCACGCATGGGCAAAAGCAATAGTTGAGGGTGTCGGTTTCCCCTATCGTCGATAGGTGCCTCACCGGGTAGCATGAAAATTAGCCCTCTGTCCTTTATGGACTGGGGTACGTCAGCGTAATCCCTCGCCCTCTGCTCGTCGCTGTTATTCCACACTTCGCTGGCAACGAGGGGACCGCCGAGAAGACCTGCGACAGTCGAGGTGAAAGCTACCGGATGCTCCTTGAAGGCTCTAACAGGTTGCGCTACGGCCTGCACCCCCACGTTGAAGAACATTAGGAATTCGTTCAGCATCTTGGTCCAGTTTCCGCCCTGAGCGAAGTCGATGGTCACGTCACGCCCTTGCATAACCGCTTTCTGGACAGTCGCCCCTCTCTCCATGGCCAGATTGGTCTGGGCGACGTGGGGGGCCAACTCGATCCGCTCGCTAATCGCGGCAATAGGCTTCAAAGTGGCGATGTCCCTGGCTATGCGCAATATGTCGCCTGGACCCTTCACCGTATAGACATGAGGTCGGGCTAACTGCTCCTTGGTCTGCTGCGCCATCTGTAATGGGCTTCCGGAGTAGCCACCGGACATGCCGCCACCACCTCGTAGATAGCGGCTTGTCGTCTGCCCAGTAAATCTGCCCTTGGTCAGCCCCTGAAACGTATCAGCGTAGGCTCCCACCATCTCCTTGAGTACCTTGGGCAAGTAAACTGGGGCAGCTAGCTTACTAACAGTACCCCTTGCTCCCGCTTCTCGCATCGTGGCCCGCACAGCGTAGGTCCCTGCATCGACAATGGCGTTGCTTGCGAGAAAGACCGGGTTCCGTCCTGTCAGTAGCTGCCGGGAAAGGTGCATCAACCCGGAGAATAGTGGTATCGACACTACGCCTTCTGACTCGGTGACGAGTCGCAGGTTCTTGGGGGCAAGGTAACGCTCCCTGACACCATTGACAAACCCCTCAATCGCCACCTGGTCGCTGGTCGGAGCCTGCACTGCCGAATGGATAATCTCGGCCTGGAGGGTCGGGTCGGCATCACGAATCTTCACGAAGGCGTTGAACGCCTCGTTTTGCTTGGCCCGCGCCTCCATCTCGTAGACCATCCGAATCACTGAGTTAACGGGGTCTTCTCGCTCTCGGAGCGTCCCCGCTTCCGTCAGTCTTCTTAGACCCTGGTTTGTCATGCTCAGTCCTGTCCCCGTACCCCGATGGGCCGGGTCCAGCGTGTAGTCGAGGATGCGTGTAGGAATGTAGTTCGGGTATTGCTGCTCAAGCATGGTCGCTAATGACCTATCCCACACGCCAGTACGAACCATAAGTTCCCGTTCTGAGTTGACCAAATCGTTGATATCCTGTGCGGACTGGACGATCCTGGTCATACGCGCCGGCCCCAGTTGTGCTTGCAAATGGGTTAGGTTCGCCTGTGTACTCGCCAACGTACGCCCCCCAGAGAATAGACGTGCCGGGTTGCCGAGATTGTTGGCGATGTCGATGTCGTGGACGTAGGTTATGAACTCACTCAGATAGGGCAAATCGTCCCCTACCCGGATGAGCGCAGGTGATAAGGTCTCACCAAGGATTTGTCCTGCCGCTGCATCGACGTTCTCCCGTTTGAGGTAATAGAGGTTCTCGGCTGGCGTGAGTGGTCTTCCGAGGGCCTGTTCCCCCCGAGCTTGATAGCGGGCGAGGTCGACCTTGCGGTCGGTCATGCCACGGGTGAAGCCAGTGACCACGGCGTCGAGCTTTTCCCTGGCTGACGTGGCCCGCGTTCGGTAACCTCGCTCGTACATCTGGAGGAGGCTGTCCCGCTGGGGGTTGCCAGTCGCTCTGACCGAGAGGCCCATTTGGCCCGTCCTGAGTCCACGGGCGAGGCCAAACCCCACAAATCCTCCTATTGCCATCTTGGCGGCGTTTTCCTGTGGGCTGGCATTTGGATCGTACTGTGACCCCGCGCCAATGGCGCTGCTACCTATCTCAATTGCCGCCCCCAAAGGCAGAGAACCTCTTTCCGGCAGTTTCAACGCCGCTCTGGCTTGGGCCTCCGTCAAACCTAACTCCTGCAGTAGTGGTAACTTGGCAGCATCGGGTAGACCCCTATAGCGCAATACCTTATCGGCAGCCGTCTGCTGCTGTTTGCTCAATGTGGCCGGTAACTCGGCGCCAGTGTTTAATGGTAGAGGCCGCTGGACAGCAGGGCCGCCAGGAGTTGGAGAAGTGGGCGCCACACCGCGAGGGGGTTCCGCGGGTATCACTCCGGCTTCTAGGCCCCTGGTTGGGAATAGTAGTTCTTGCATTTGGGCGGCTGGTCCGCGACCTTCCTTGTATGTCCCACTAACAGGTGGTGGGGTTGGCGGAGATGGCGGAGATGGCGGCCTTGGTGCAGGTGATATCGCCGCCGCTCCTGGAACTGATGGGGTTGGAGGTGGTGGCAGATTGTGTCCAGGCAGTAGCGCGCCCGGCGCTGTTCGTGGCGTAGGTGGTTGCACTAGCGTAGGTGCCGCTGGCACTGGTGGCACTGTAGGAGGTACGGTTGGCGGTGCTGGTTGGGCAGTGGTAGGTGGTGCCACTTCAGCAGGTGTCGGTGCAGCGCTCGCAGCCTCAGTAGCAGGTGAAGGGGGTTTAGCACCGGCGAGATGATCCCTCAGCCATTCCTCTGGCACAGGTAGGTTATGTCGCTGGGCAAGTTCTCCTATGTAGTCGTAAGCCTTGGGATAATGCTGTTTGAGCCATGCTGGTTCGCCCATTAGGACAGCGTAGCCCTCTACTACGTTCTCTCCCGGCTTGAACTGCCCATTTATTCCGTGTTGTATCTCACCATTCACGGGATTGATGGGGCCGAACATATCCTCTTGTTGAAGCAACCGCCAGAACTCAGGGTCATCGATGGCAGCGCTGTCTAGTCCTGCAACGTGGGCTCGTTCATGACCTAATGCCTTCTGTTGTGCTCCTTCGGCCAGGTCGAAGAACTTCGGTCCCACCTCAATCGTCCCATCAGCACGAGTCTGAGCCTCGCTTGTGAGATTAGGATTGTAGCGTGTTCCTTTAGGCGCCGTATTAGTAGTCGATGGGGCTATTATAGTAGCAGGTGAAGTCGCTTCTGTCGTAGTCGCTTGTACGGCCTTCTCAGGAGCTACAGGGGCCTCTGACTTGGCCTTGGCGGCCAGGCTTGCTCCCTTTGGCTCAAATGAGACCTTTAATACACCATCATTCGTATATCTTACATTCACGTAGCCTTGAGGCCGCTCGATCACATAACCAAGAGGGTTATTGCCACCATAATCAACGGTTCTGATGGTCGTGTCTACTGCCTGACTGCTGCTATGCTTGGCTCCAGCGGAGGTCTTCGGAAACAGTTCATTCTTGATACTGTTCCACATCTGATGAGAAACTTGGCCTTCAAACGTGTTTAGGTTGGTATATTCGTTTGGCTTAGCCTTGCTTAGAGCCCACTGAACGCCCTTGGGGAGGGTTTCATCTGTAGGCGGGGGCTGCCCCTGTCGCTCCTCAAAACGCATCCCCCCAGACTGTTTGGCCTTGGCGGCCAAGTCTGGATACTCGGCTAGCACGGCATCTGGTACAGGTTTGCCTTGGGAGAGAGCTATGGCTACTTGCCGCTTATGTTCGCTTGCGTTTGCTGCTTCACTTCCGCCGCTACTTGGATGCACCGTATACTGTTGTGTGGCCGTATCGTAGCCTATGTAGCCAGTACGGTTGATTTCATCCAACGTCATCTCCCAGGGCTGCTTGGCCTGTGCGGTCGCTTGGGGGGCTACAGCGGGAGGTACGGATTTGACTGGCGTGACTGGTTCCGCTCTACCGAAGGCTGCTAACTCCGGGTGTCCCGCCTGCCTCGCTAATTCGTCAACCTGCGGGTGTGTAAGGGCTACCCATTGTTTGCCCTCGGGAATGCGCACGGTCCCGTCTGAGGACATCTTGATATGGTCTGGAGAGTTTAGTAGCGTGGACCTATACTGGGTCGTGACGTGGATGCGTCGGCCTTGGCGGATAGCCTCCTGCACTGCATCAAGGATGGGTCCATTAGTACTTCGCCTCTGCTCGTCCAGTGTCGGACTTACTTTGGGGGTTGTTGGCTCTGTGGTAGCTGCCTGCTCTACTGGTATGGGCTGCTGGGAGGTTGGTATTTCCCGTTTGAATGCGTTGGCTTGGGGCTCCATGAACGAGCGATAGTTATCAGCGTCGTTCAGGTTGCTGAACTCCCTCACCGCAATTGAGTTGCCGTTCGCATCCTTGACATCAACAATCCAATGTTTTGATTTACCCCCAACCGGACTCATGGTGACACTTGCTGGTATGGGCTCGGGGGCTACTGCCTCTAGCTTTTTGTAGTAGTAGCCTGCACCCTGGTCACCATAAGGTTTGTAAGCCTTCTCGTAACCCTCACGGTCCGGGATGGTATTGTAGCCGCGTGACTTCGCGGTGGCGCTACCCTTCTCTTGCTTGGTAGCTGCTCGAATGAAGTCTTCGGTAGGAGTTAAGGCTGTGGGTTCGGGTTTTGGGGTGCCTGCTTCTGCCGTGCCTGCTGCTGCTTCCGGTTGTACTCCTGTAGGGCCAGGTACTCGGTTACCTCTTGGTACACCCTCTCCCGCGTTGCCTGGGAGAGTGGTCGATAGATTCTGGACAACTTTTTCATAGGCTTCGGCCTTCACTTTCGCGGCGTCTTCACCAGTGCCGATGCGTCTGGCTGCATCATCGATTATATCACGAACGGGGCCAACATAGTTCTTTGCCTTGTCAAATTTGAATAGTGCTTGGGCGGCCTGCTGCGAGATATTCTTGCTGGCCTCCTGCTGAATAACGTTCCCGCCTCGTTCGAGGTCAATAGCGTTCGTAGCCGCCATACCGAACAGACGCTTGTCATGACCAAGGCGGCTCCTGATGTCGGCCTGTACGTCGGCCTTCTCCACGGCATGAGAGACCGTTACGACCTCGTCGCCAAACATCTTAGTTTGGGTCGCCACGGAACGGGGAGCTCCTGCTACGAGGTCGGCAAGTTCGCTGACAAACGGCTTGGTGATGTTGCGTCCCTTGTTGGCCTCGTGCTCGAGTATCTGTACCGTCTTGCTCTGTAGTGTATGGTCGTCTATCTTGGAGCCAATGATTACGCCCCACTCCTCCGGCATGTCACCACGGTAAACCCTGGCAAATAGCCCATCATTGAGACGCGATAAGGCCAAGCCGTCGGTCACTATCTTCTGGCGAACTGGCAGTTTAGCCTTTGCTTCTTCGATGGTCATGCGACTATCCCGGAAGAACCTCGCCGTATCCATGGCTGTACCGTGCCCTTCGGCGATGTTGGCTAGAGCGCCCTTAGCCCTAGCTTCGGAATCGGTAGTTGCCTGAATCCAATAGGGGTTATCTACCTGCTGGACTCCTAACTCCTTAGCCTTTGCTAGCCGGTTATGCCCGTTCACCACGTAGTTCTTGCCGTCTACAGGATCATACCATAGCATCATACCCTGGCCGGCAGCGGGGTCCCACTCTTTGACATCTGCTAGTGTACCTGATGTCCCAGTTGGGCCAGTTCCAATCTTGAACTGGAAGCGCTCAGCGTCAACGCTTATCTGGTCTACAGGGAACGTGGCGTTCTGCCGCTGTGCGGCCCTAGCTGCCTGCGCTGCCCGTTCCGCCTGCTGCTCTGGTGTGGTAGGGGGGATAAGCGGACTCTCAGGAGCAGGTGTGCCGCCGAACATATCCTGCTGCCCTGCTCGTAGCTGCTCGTCTCTGGCTAGTCGGGCCTTATCCATCTGCGTCGCGTTGTCGGGTAGCATCGGATGGGTGAACAGGTCCTTAGCCTTTACTTCACCACCAGGAATACCCTTCGTTGGGAACTGTGGCGGCACCTCGCCCGGCTGGAACATGCCACCCTGCTTCCCCTTGCTCACATCCTCCACACCCAAACCCATTACGCCCTTCCTCAGTCCATGCGCTAGCCCCGCACCTACAAGGCCACCTGCTGCCATTCTCGCGGCGTTCTCTTCGGGTGTGGCGTTGGGGTCGTACTGGCTACCTGCTCCAATGGCACCTGCACCGATGTCGAGGGCTGGGCCGATTTGGGCCGCACCGCCCTGTGTCTTGCTAAGAGCATTGGTAAGCTTGGGCAAAGACTCGGGGAAGATGACTACGACCTCGTGCTGGACAGGATTGCCTGCGGCGTCTTTGAGGGGGATACGCTTGCCGCCCTGGTAACGGATGCCGTCGTAACCCGCGGATTGGAGTAATTGAGTGGTTACGGTGGGGGCCTGTTCCCTTACTGCGGCCTTTGGGGTATTAAATCCGGCGGCATGTTGTGTCACCTGAAAGAGATCATGCCCTATTTTGGGCGGTATTTCCGATATGTACGAATCGAATGCGTAAACGTTGGCCGAATCCGCTCCGTATCGTTGCTCCAAAGCACCCCGTACTGCCTGCAATCTGTCTGTTCCAATGGGTGCCTCTGCATCCAGCAGCTTCAGCCCTTCTGGCACGTCGATGGGTCTGATGTTGGGGCCTGCGTTGGGCCTCTGGCTACGCAGGTAATCAATGTATGACTTCTGATTTGCAATTCTGTCCTGTAGTTGTATTACTCTGCTTGGGTCTACTGTTCGGTTTATCTGTTGCTGTAGTTGATTTATGACGTCAGTCGCCTGAGTGATACTGGCATCCTGACTCGCCGCCTTCCCCAAGCTACCCTTGGCATAACTCGCCGCCACTTCTGGATCGCTTGTCAAGTAGTATCCCGGCCCATACAACCCATTCGGGTCGAACTTGCCCGGCTCTGGCGTCGGGAAATCGCTGCCTGTGCCGTGGTAGTAGCGCTTGGTGGGCGTCTCTGTCTTGCCGAGCACTTCGCCCAGGTTCGCTCCACCCCTCTGTTCAGTTGCCAGTTGCCGAGCCACTCGCCCGGCCGCTGGTAGTGCGTCCCCTGTCCTCAAAGCTGTCAGTGCTTCTCTGGTAGTTATGCCTGTCTTTAGTCCACCACGAGCAAGAACCCCCAGCTGCCCACCTGTTAGGAGTCCTGCGGGGTTCAATGCCTCCACAACTGGGTTCTTAGCCTCGTGTGACCAACGCTCGAAATCCTGCTTCTGTTGCTCATCACGGGCCTGCATGGTTTCCTTGAAGGCTTCAGGATAGTTTCGGCGTAGCTGCTCAAGTCGGGAAACGTCTTGTAACTGTGCGAACGGGCCTCCACCGATTAGTGCTTTATTAGTCGCCTCGCCAAATGCACCAGCCCATCCTCTTGCTGGCCCTTCAGGGATGAAGCCCGTCAATCCGCTACGCTCTGCTTCTTGCCGCACGGCTTCATTGTATGCCCCGGCATCGGCGTCGCTTCTTGTCCGGTTCGCCCATAGCTCATGGCGCGGACTGGCGGGGTTAGCATCCCCTAGCATCATGGCGCTCTGGGCCGTGCGGGTGTTCAGTTCCTCGAATCCCTGTCCGGCCAGTCCTACCGCTGTGCCTGCAACATCGGCTGCACCTGCATAGCCTGGTACATTCTGCCTCGCCCAATCGTTTCCCTGGCCTGCGGTAGAGAAGGCGCGCTGCCATGCGTTAGGCCCAGGTTGCTGTGGCTCAGGTGGAGGCTCAGGCTGACGGTACTCTGGCGCCTGGTTGTAGTCAGGTGCCGCACTCATGGACGCCTGATAGGCCGCTTCTGCTTGACGCTGTTGGTCGGCTTCTCGGCGCGCCTGTTCCTCCTGCTGAGCCATCGCCTCGCGTTGCTGACGCTCTACCTCCGCCTGCTGCTCACGGTAGGATTGCTCAGCTTCTCGCTGCTGGCGCTCCATCTCGGCCTGCTGGGCAGCCTGTTGCTGGCGCGCTACCTCAGCCGCCGCCTTCTCCTGTGACTTCTGGCGCTCCTGTTCCTGCCACGCATCGTATTCATCTTGGGTAAGATACTCGAGGATTTTCCCCACCTACGTATCTATCTCCACTGCGTCTTTGTCTGGGCGTAGCCTCCCGGCCATGCTGCTCTCATACGAGCCCATGCATCTCCGGGATCAATTGCCATAGATGAAAACTGTCCCTCCAGCATCGCCCTTTGCGTCGGTGTCATCCGCTGGTACTCGCTCGGACTAATCTGAATCGGCTGCCAGTTCCCGCCCCACGATGCAGGGTCTTGCGACGCTGAACCCTGTGGTGCCACCGCTGGCCGCTGTGCCGCCGCTGCCGTTCCCTTAGCACTATCTACGCCTCCTGTGGTCTGGGGTGGCAGCCTGCCCCAGTCGCCCGAGTCGCCTCCCTGACCGCCCGTATAGCCGCCGGGCACCTTCCAGCCAACCCTGGGGCTTCCACCGCCGCCAGAGGGACTGCCGCCCGGATTACCAAGTGTCGCCGGTTGATTGTAGTAAGGGAATGCGGCGCCCGTATACCCTCCACCGCCGCCTGGAACTGTGGGAGGGCCGGTTAGGCCACCAGGGGTGTTGATGTCGAAACCAGGAGGCGCCGGTATCTCTGTGCCCTGATAACCCGGAGGCGCCATTACCACGCCGTTATAGTTCTGTGGCGCTCCTGGCACCTGTGGTAGACCCAGTGGTTGCCCCTGCCCTTGCCACGGTAGTCCCCAAGGTGCATTCCCTGCCTGACCACCTTGGCCTTGTTGACCAGCCCCGCTTCCCCTACTGTAGTTGGGCACTGCTGTGCCATTGGCCACAGGACCGACATAGGCCGCTCCTGGTACGGTATTATCCGGTAGGGGTACACCGCCGCCAACCTGCTGCCCATAACCGCCGCCCCCTTCAGGCTGCTTACCTTGCTGACCACCAGGTGTCCAACCGCCGCCACTCGGCTCGCCCGCCCGGAAGTCCTGGCCACCCTGCTGCCCGCCTCCCATTGCCCTCGCCCAGACTTGCTCCCACGAGTTACCGGGGTCCGCCCTCATCGCCCCGAATGCGGGTGTCCTGTTAAAAACGCTCATTAGATCACCTCCATAACCTTGTGCTGTACCTTCCGGTATCTGACTCTGTGCTATCTGATACTTCAACCAATCCTTCGGCCCCGATAGCTGTGACATCAGGTTAGCCCAAAACTGCTGGCTGCCCTGCTGCTGTGACTGGTCGAACTCGCGGATCTTCTCGCCCTGCGAGGCGTCGAACTGCCTCCTATTCTCAGCCTGCGAGGCGTCGAACTGGCGTCGTCGCTCGGCAAGGTCCGCTTCGCTCAGACCGTACTTCTGCTGGTCCTGCGCAAGTTGTAAATCGAATTGGCGCTTGCTCTCGGCCTGTGAGGCGTCGTACTGGCGCTTATTCTCCTCCAGTTGCAGTCGCAGATACTCCTGCTGAAGCTCTTTGAGTTGCTGTTCTACCTGTCCCGAACCGCCTACGCTCTGATAGGTGCCCGAGTTGCCGCCAGACGAGCCACCGGAGGAACCTGTTCCTGTACCACCAGAAGAACCTTGGCCACCACTGCCTTGGTCGAGTTGGATATAGCGTTGCTCTGCTTCCTGTTGACTGTTGAAGCGGTAGACTTGCCCCTTCCAGTAAACGAACCACCCATTATTATCCTGGGCTACGTATTGGTCTTGGTTCATAGCCATGTTCGTACTCCTCTACGGCCCTTGCCGTGGTGGGGATTGCAGCCCGTCGCGGATTTCCTGCTGCTCAGCTTCCCCCATCTGCTGCCAAAGCTCCAACTTCTTTGGGTCAGGGAGGGAAGCGAAATACTGCACTCTCTCCTGAGGTGACAGCTTCACGCCGTTGAATGGTCGCTCACCGACTCCGAACGCATTGTTGACAGCCTCCACCCGGCGACCGATGGCGGATTCGAGCAGGTCTCGGCGCCTCTCGAAGATGTTTGGCTTTTCAGACATGCTCGTCTCTCCTCCTTGTACTGGTGATAGGGAGTCTGACCTGATATAACAGTGAAGAAGGACTGTAACTATCCTCAGTAAACTCTAGTACCAACTCGTCTCCCTCTCTGTGGACACCCCAGTCAGGGCTTACCGTATGCCAGCTATTGATAGAGTGCTGTTCTGAAGTGGTGATATTGACTGTGTTGCTATTTACGTCAGACATCTGTTCTACTTACCTCGCTTCTTGCCCTTGCCTGCTGTATGCAGGGCTATCGCGATAGCTTGCTTCTGTGGCTTGCCTGCCGCCATCTCTGTCTCGATGTTCCTTGACACGACCTTTTTACTGCTGCCCTTTAACAGTGGCATCTATTCGCCTCCTACATCATGTGTGAGGGCGACTGGCCCTTCTTGTATATCGGCTTCTTCCTCTTCATCATGCCGGGCATCATCCCTGGCCCCATCCCCTTGGGGGACTTGCCGCCAGGCATCATGCCGCCATCGACGACAGGGGCGGGCCTCTTTGCTGGTGCTTTAGGCGCTGGTCTTTTTGCCATTGCGGTTAACTCCTTTCGTGCTTGTGCTTATCTGTCTGTCGTGTTACAATTAGGCAACACAAAGCCCCGGCGCCGCTGATACGGCCCGAGGCGTGGCATAGAATAACTGGATAGGAGTTACCCCATGCAACACCATTCTAACATTCCCCAGGGGTTCTGCCAATGTGGTTGTGGGCAGAAAACGCAGGTAGCCACCAGAACGCAATGCACAAGAGGCCAAGTTAAAGGGCGTTTCCTGCGCTTCGTGAAGGGCCACAACCATCAGACTATCTCGTTGGAAGGGCGCTACTGGGCAAAGGTCACTAGAGGCGCTGCACCCGATGACTGCTGGACTTGGTGTGGTGCCAAGTCCAAGGGTTATGGCTACTTCCACGTTACTAGGCGGCCCAGGGTTCGTGTCTTTGCCCATCGCTTCTCCTACGATCTTCAGTTCGGGCCGATTCCCGATGGTCTGGATGTGCTTCACTCGTGCGACCATCCCCAGTGTTCCAACCCCCGGCACTTGTTTCTTGGCACCCAACGGGACAACCTGGCCGATATGCGGCGCAAAGGTAGGGGCTTTGTACCAATCGGCACTGTGCCCCCGCCGGTACATAGAGGCGAACGCCATCCCAAAACACACCTTACTGATGCCCTTGTTAGAGAGATACGAACCCGATACCCCCACAGAACTGTTACGAGGGCAGGTTTTGCGGCCCAGTATGGTATCACTGACCGAGCGCTGAAGCATATAATTGCTGGCGACAGTTGGCGTCACGTTAAATAGTTCCTCCTGGTGGCGGGCCGAAGTTCCCGCCTGGTTGGCGTTGCAGACCGACTGGAGGGCCTCCTGCCCCAGCGGTCTGCGGTGCTGGCGGGACCAGAGGTAGATTCACGCCCGGCACTTGTGGCTGCATCCCCGCTATCGGCGGCATACCAGGCCCTCCGACTCCCTGCCCCGACGGCGGTAGCGGCTGACCGTCTGGCCCTAGAATGACAGGCGGTTGCGGCCCTGCTGGCGTCGGTGGTTGCGGCTTAATGAGTCCTGCCCTTCGTGCTGCATCCTCCAATATCGGTTGGTTAACTTCGGGCCGCTTCATGTACTGTTCGACGGCGATCTGGTCGGCCTCCTCCTCCGGCTGCGCTAGCCCGGTGTGCTCCCTCGCGTGCTCCTCGCTCCAGAGTCCACCCTGTGTCATTCTGAGGGCTGAATCTCGCTGCGCTATCTCATCCATCGGCAGGAGCGGCTTGAGGTCCACGTTACAGGCATAGTAGCCATCGATATCGTCCGGTCCGAGCCCGAGCCATTCGCTCTGCCCCTTGCCAGTTCCAGTACCCCAGACATAGACCTTGCGCCTAATGCGCCGCTCGATGAGTTGCCACAGGAACGGGATCATCTGCGCTAAGGCCATCCGAGCGTTTTTGACGATGGGGCTGTAGACGAGTTGGGCTGCGGTCATTAACTGGGACACCATATAACCGGACGAGGAGCTAGCCCCCTGACCGTACATCACGGCGGCGAGACCAGAACGGTCAATCATCATGTTGATGATTTGCACCAGGTCGCCTAATGCTTTGCTCGTCTGTGGCGCTTCGAGGAATCGGACGTTTCGCAGAATAGCGCCAGGCTTGATTTGGGTCACTGTGGTGGGGTCTGTCGGCCCCTGGGTCATGCTGACGTTGGGGTCATCCTGTACGAGGAACGGGTAGCCGGCAAAATAGCCCCAGTTGGTCATCATGGAGAGAATAGCATCCAGAGCAGGCACCAGATGGGCGAAGGGCTGAATGACAGACTGATACCGTTCCTCGGGCTTGCGAGAGCTCGTCGTATGGCCGCCACACTCGAAATAGGGGACCCGCCCGTAATTGAGCTTGCGTTGGTCGACAATCTCGTTATCCAGCATGTACGTCACAGAGTTAGCCGTCCAGTGCTCGGCGCATTGCCAGTGCTCGCCTGAATAGCTGTCATCGTCGGCCATCGGCTCGCCAGGCTGGCGGCGCCGACTGAATCCCTTGGCACCTGAAGGTCGGAATACCCCAAATTCTTTCATCGCTGGGATAGCCGGTCGGGTGCTAACCTCAACCACCTCAGTCACACCGTAGGCGCCGTGGACGGGGAGATAGGTAAGCCCATCAATGTCGGTCCAGTAGAACGGGAATGGCGCCGACTTGGCGAACTTGTCCGCTCTATCAAGGTAGTCAATCGCGTCCTCCTCGTCGCCACGCTTCGGGAAGCCCTTCCATGCGTCGCGCCTGTCAATCAACTTCCACACGCCGAGACTATCGGAGACCGCAGCATCGATGCCCATCCGGAACACGTCACGGGACACGCCACGCATCATCTCGTCAAGGGAGGCTAGGCTCCAACGCTCCCGGAGGCTGGCGTTACGTTTGGCCTTTTCGGTGACCGAGTAGGGGGCAACTGTGATTTGGGGCTCGTCTGTGGTGAGGGTAGCAACCACGCGGAAGAGCATATCGGCCACGATAGGTACTTTAATCTCTTTTGTCGATAGCTTGTATGCTTCGGGGATGTCCACCGAGTGCTTGCGATAGCGGAGGGCACGGTTGGCTTTAATCTGCTCATGGAGAGGCCCATAGACCTCCTGCCGGTCGCGTATCAGCTCCTGTAGGTATGCCTCGGTCGCTGCCATGTTTACCTCAACAAAATAGGGGCTAGCTCGTATATCTCTACGAAACTAGCCCCGTGTGCGCCGTTTAGGCTTCCTGGTGCTCTACGTCGCTATGGTAGGCGACGGTAGGATTATTCGGTTACTCTGTTGTCACTTGGGTGATAGGTTAGAAATGGTCGTCATCTCTCCACCTTTCCCACGTGTTGCACTGTCCAGTCGGCCTCTTTGCCCACGGTCAGTATAATGACGTAGCGACCTGGAGTCAATGCAACTAGACGACGGGCGAGTTTGGCTAGCCACTCAGGCAATTTATCTCCCCACCTTGAAACTGCCAGCCACGAGGCCGTTAGCCGCAGTCGATGGCATGTGCTCCCTCATCTGGAGCGCTATCATATGTTTGACTACCCTGTCGTCGTGACATCCGCCCTGAGCCCCGGTCGTCCCGTCGCCATGTCTCACATACGACAGACACTCGTCCCAGTACGCCCGGTCATAGCTAGCAATACCCCCACTGGCAATCAGACTCGCTAGCGTACCCTCCATTACCGGCTTAGTCGCTCTAGTCGTAGGCCAGCCGGCTATGCGGCGAGTAGTCTGTTTGCCCGTCGTCAACTCCCGTTGCAACTCGCTATGGTAGTACAGCGCCGGGTACTCCAGCTGTTTGAGCGCTAGCAGTACGGCATGGCCGTGGTTGTTGCGCTCTACGCCGAGGAACGCGTTATTGTACTCCCTGCACAGTGTATCGGTCATCCCCGCGAATGTCTCAACGTCCCACTGGCCGTGGAGGTCGGCGACGTGGACACAGGTCTGCCAGTCATAGATAGCTACGCCCGAATAGTCGAGGCGGTCATTACCGGCGTCGATACCCTCGGCTACGTCGGCCCCGGCCACGTAGCGCCGGCCGACTCGGGGCCTCTGCCAGATTTTCAGAGCTCCGTTGAGACGGGTGTCGATGGGAGCCTTGAGACCATCCAACAGTTGTTGGATGGTCTCAACGTCGAATAGGCAGTTGCCGCTCGCTACAAAAGCCTCGTGCGCTGTGGCCGGGTACTCCTGTTGTACAGTTTTGCCCTGGGTCGATAGCTGCTGTTGTTTCGACCGCCACCAGTCAGCGTCGTGAGTCGGGTTGGCGGCGCGACCAATAAATGTTTTGCAGTAGCCGTTAGCCTCGTCAGTCCACAACGAATGGTACTCGTTAAACCCGTTGGCGGTGGACTCGATTATCTCATAGCCGCCGGCGACCAGAGCCCCAGAGATACTCGCCATCTCCCGCTCCGGGTCCTCCCAAAATGCCCGCTCAGTCATTAGCAGGTATTTGCAGCGCTCTGAGCGTCCGCCTCCCTGAGCCATGGCCTTGATGCTGCCGATACCCTGCAACTCCAACTCTGTCTCGTTGTCTCTCGTGAGCATGGGCCGCTCGCCACTGGGGAGGCTCATCAGGTAGTGGCGAGCAATGCTGACGAGGTTCTTGGCGTTATCCCACTTGTCCGCTTTAATCAGGAGGTTACCGCCGTCCCGGAGCATGAGCCAGCATAGATAGCGTACGCAGATCTCGGAGCTCCCGACATCGCGCGACTTAAGAATCATTTCCCGGGGGGTGATGTTGTCGATGTAGTCGCGTTGCCAGTCGAACGGCGCAAACGGTACTACGCCGTGCTGGGTGCGGATTGTGGAGTGAGACTGGGACGCCCAGAAGTCGGGCACGGTCAGTGTAGGTTTAGTCCGCTGTTCCGCTCGCTCTATTGCTAGCTGCCACCTGGAGCTTGCGGCACTCGAGTAAAAATCGGTTGTAGCGATCATCTTCGCCGTATATCTCCCTGACCACCTCTAATACCCTAGTTGCCAACACGTCAAACTGTTTGGTCGTTAACGTCACCTGCTCGCCATACAACATCTTGTGGCGCCGTTCGACTAGATGCGTGATGGACTCAGCATACTCCCGGATTACCTGCATGCTAAACTGGTCTTTGCCGCCCCCAAACGACTCCAACCAGTGTTGGAGCTTGGCCCGGAGGAAGGCGATCTCGTTGAGAGTCTCCCCAAGCTGGGGATCCGTTTTGGCTATCTCATAGTAGGCGAGCACGTCCGGGTGTTTCTCGAGTGATTTGGAGTAGCGGCCGTGAATGATTGGGCGTCCAGCTAGACCGCCGTGAGTGCTACAAACCGTCTTGCCGTGCATGGCCGCACGTCTGCATTGCTCGCCTGTTCGGTGCGCTTTCGCGTGACATCTCGGCATGACAGATTATGCTCCACGCCCATACTGATGCATTATCGCCAGGAACGTCACGCTATCGCCTCCTCCAAACGACAAAAACCGCCGAGTGAATCCGGCGGTTCATAGGGCCATCATACACCGCATTACCACGTCTGTCAAGGCGAAAACACGAGAAAACGTGAGGAAACACGAGCTACAGTGAGGATACGAGAGCTAGCGAGCGTAGCATATGGCCGAGAACGTCCGAGGATGAGCGATATTGCCCGAGAACCCCCTTGACAACGTGTGCATATGGTGCTATGATGCTATCAGATGAGATAGGGGCCGGCCCCCAGAGGTCGGAGAGGAGATGGAGATGAGCGTACGGTGTAGCTGGGAGTACGCATACGAGATGGCCCGTCGGTTGTACGGGCGAAACGGGCGGGTATGTGCGGGATGGCCCGACCAGGCCATCAAACACATTTTCAGCACGGGGGGGAGACCCGAGCGCCCGTAACCATTTAGTGGCCCGCCGGGAGCCTATCCCGGCGTAGGAGGAAATCATGGCAGAGCGAATCACAGTCGAGTACACGAGTAGGGCGTTTGGCCCGATGGACACTATCCGAGGATGGGAGCCGTGGGGGACTGCGAAAACTCCACGAGGATTACTCCGAGTCTGGAAGGCGGCGTGGGGGTGGACGCACCCACAGCAAAACGCCTATGGTGGACACGTCCGGCTAACTCGCGACGGCAACCCCATCACGGGCCGCCATGCGTTACGGCTACTCGGAGACGCCAGACCGGACGAAGAGCGCTATTATCATCTGATGTGGTCAACATCCGAGGCCGAGAGGGAGGCCGCCAATGCCTGAGAAATCCAGGTTAACCCGCCTCATCTGCTACGTCGATGAGGCAACAGCCTTGCGCATCCAGCACGCCGCGGTGGATGCGCGACTATCGGTGAGTACGTTTCTCGGCTATGCGGCGCTGCAGATAGTCGAGAGAATGGAAGAGACGAAGGAAGCAAGCTAGTGGCTGCCCTGGCCGACAGGGCGAGGAGAAGAGAGATGAGTAAGGCAATAGGTTTTTATGTACTGCCGGGTAACCGGCGACTGCAAATCAGACTAGACACTGAGAATTCTGCTAGCCACTATGGCATAGGAGTCCTCCTAGTGCCCAGGTTTGGGCAGGATTGGATACTAGACGGTGCGGTCTTCCGCGCTCAGCGGGATTTTTTCGGTAATCATATACAGGCAAACCGGGGCAAGCGAGAGGCCATTTGCCATGCCCTTGGAGTCCCCACTGACGAGCCCGGCATACAGGACTAGTGGCAGCCGGCGCCTAGCCGGCAGAGGAGAAGGGGATGGCGGGTAAGTGGAAAATTGGGCGCTGCAAGTGCAGCAATCACATGCACCAAGAGTCGCTCTTTGAGGCAACCGACGGGAAGACCAATCAGACCATTTGGTTGTGCGCCAAATGCATGAGCGAGAAATACGGTAGCCGCTGGAATCGCACAACGTAGTGGCAGCCGGCGCCTAGCCGGCAGAGGAGAGAGAGATGACAATGACCCAGCAAGGAGCTCGGCGAATAGCCGATGCATCCATGCACAATTGCGTGGTGTCCCACTTCCAAACGTGCGGACAGTGGCACGTTTGGAAGTGGGATAGGAACAGTGGCCTCCCATTAGGCGGGAGTGCAGGCAATACCGCCTTCTGCCGCTGTGACAATGATCCAGCGGACCAATTCACAGTCGGAGAGGAGAAGGACGATGACTAGAACCGAGCGTGCCCAGTCCTATCGAGACGACGCGGCCGCCTGTCTCCTCATTGACGGCTGGCAGAAATACTCTGCGATGTACGCCGCCATCGCAGACGCCATAGAGGCGGCCGACCACGACCTGAGCGACCATGAGATATTCCGGATCTCCATGAACGTCCCAATCGACGAGACGGCCATTGACACCCTAGCCCGCATCGGCTAGAAAGGAGAAGCAGATATTATGCCCACATATCACGTGCTCTGCGGGATGCCTGGCCCACAGGCAACCAACACGGTCTCCGTCCAATCCATCGAGGCCGTAGGTGAGCGCCAGGCGGCTATCTATGCCTGTGAGCGGTTCCGCTGGCTCACCGTCAAGGTTGGCCCCACTCAAACGCCCATCGGTGAATTGTGGACTACCCGCAAGTACAGGGCCAACGGTAGACGAGTTTGACAATCACCTACCACATCGGCTATGATACTCATACCGAAGTCGCGGGGATACCCCGCAAAGCCAGGCCACCTGAAACACGGTGGCCTTGCTCTTTGCCCCTGGTAAAATATGGCAAATCACGGCCACACCATTTTGCGCGTCTCCCGAAAATGGTCTCCCCTTGCTCTATTGCTATTTTTGGCTGGCTGTGCTATACAATGCTCATGCACGACCTGGCTGGAAGGCGATGGTTGCGAACGGGTTACGTGCTAGACTCTACCTAGCACTTTTCTTTGATGGGTTTCGGTGCAGACCGCTTATGGGCGTGTACTACAACTGTCTTCGGTCCCGACTTTCCCACTCTTTGGGACCGACAGATTACCTTAGTCATTGGCGTTCACCCCCTTTCCTGTCAGAGTCCTTCCAGCCAGGTCGTGCACGTCCTCCTTTTGTTCACGACATCTCACCTCCTCTCTTCACCGCTGCACCCGAACCTTGTCATACGGTGGCCCGTTACTCTCGCAGGCTATCCCGTCCTTGTCGTTGTCCAGTAAGTTGGGGTCTCGCGGGTCTGCCCGCAGCACGGCTTGCGCTTCGGCTTGGCTTTTGAAGGCGGAACAGTTGTACTTGTTGCCCTGGCCTAGATACCGCGAAGGGTCGAAGGATGATGGTGCGCTGGTTGGCACGGCAGTCCTCGGTTGAGGAGTGTAGCTGGCCGGCCGCGGGGTGAAGTAGTCGATGTTGCTCGCGGGCTGCGGTGCGTCCTTATCTGGGCAGCCCAGAAGCGGGAGCAGAGCAAACAGCAAGACGATCCATTTCTTCATTGACGTTTCCCCCTTATTCCCTCAACGTCTTGGTGATTTGTATCACCACTCCCGTAACCTTCACATCCTCGACCTCGGTAGGTGGATACGCCGGGTTCTCACAGGTAAGGGTGACCCTTGTCCCATGCTGGCCGCCGAAGCGCTTGACTTGCACATCGTCGCCGTCTACCAGCACTGTCACGACATCGCCCACACGGGGAGAGGCGTCCCTATCGACTATCACTCAGATCTCCCTTGTTTTGGTGCCAAATTTGCTTGACAAACCCAAAAGCATATGATAGAATGACTAACGTAAGGGTATAGAAGACATGCTGAGGAGTTAGTATGAACCCAAAACAGATGGTTCTCTTTGAGATATTAGACTCGCGGGGCGTCTCTCGCCGCTGGTTCGCTCGTCAGGTTGGCATACATGAAACAACGCTTTGCAAGATTGCCAAGGGCAAGCGTCCCATTCCTGCATGGCTTAAGCCTGCGGCAGCTCGTGTCCTTCAAGTACCAGAGAGCATCCTTTTTTTTGACGACGATATGCGCGAGAGCATGGAATCCAAAGGCGAAGGCAAGGCGTCTTAGTGCAGGTTATCAGGGCGCTGGAGACCATAGTTGAGGTTAAGGTAGTTGGATACCAGATCGGGAAATAAACGGCTAAAGAGTCGCCCAGCTACGGCCACACGGGGATTTTAATCGATTCTACGCAGATAGGAGAGGGTATGACATTCGGGGTAATGACTAGCGAAGAAAGGCAGGCTCTCATAGCGAAGGCCGTACTTGCCCGTGCTGCCAATTCCGCCGCTCGCAAGGCCAGTACCCTCCGCCGTGACTTCCTCGACGCTGAGCACTGGGAAGAGCTAGCTAGAGAGCGAGGACTGAGGCTCCCACCGTGGGGAGAGAGAGCTACTGTCAGCAACATGCGGACTTGGCTGCACAAGACGGGATGGAGTCAGGCGGAGTGCGAGGCTTGGGCCGGCTGCAAACTGGCGGATCTGATTGCCCTGAACCCAACGTGGGCATTACGAGCCTTGGCAGGGATCGTCTTGGAGCAGCAGGGGACTAGAGACGATGGATTGGGTGAAGGGGCGGATGCACGAGGAAATACCGCCTTTTATTTCGAGGATTAAGCAGGAGACGAAGCGACAGAATGGCGAACCGGACTTATCAGCTACTGCCCGACTTATCGGAAGAAGAATACGAGGCTCTAAGGGCTGACATCGCTGCCCGCGGGGTAATGGTGCCAGTTGAGTATGACGAGCAAGGTAACGTCCTTGACGGCCACCACCGGGTGAGAGTTTGCGGAGAGTTAGGGATAACTGACTGGCCGAAGGTGGTGCGCCTTGGCATGAGCGAAGACCAGAAGCGGGAGCACGTGCTGGCCTTGAACCTGGACAGGCGCCACCTTACGAGAGAACAGAGGGCCGAACTGGTGGGGAGACTGAGAAGCGAGGGGTGGAGCACAAGGCGAATAGCTGACAGATTACATGTTGATGATAAGACCGTCCGCAATGATCTCGAAGGTGCGGAATATTCCGCACCTGACACCGTCACGGGCAAAGACGGCAAGGAATACCCCGCCGAACGGCAAGAACGCCCTAGACCCGCTACTTTGTTCAATCCGTCGCCGGGCCAATTCTCGGCACTAGTCGAAATGCCAGAAGAAAGACGCGAGGTCATTGTAGAAAAGCTTGTTAGCGGGGAGGCCAAGACGCTCAAGGAAGCACAACGGCAAGTGAGGCGCGAAGAGGCAGCGGTCGCATCACCGCTGATGGGTAAGTACCGCGTTCTATATGCCGATCCGCCCTGGGCTTACGGGAACACGATGCCAGAGAGTTACGGCGTGCAGGATGACCATTATCCCACCATTACTATGGCCGAACTCTGCGCCTTGCCCGTCAAGGACATAGCCGAGGATAACGCCGTATTATTCCTATGGGTAACCTCTCCGATTCTGCATGACTGCTTTGAACTAATCGCGGCTTGGGGCTTCGCCTACAAGGCGTCATTCGTTTGGGACAAGGTCAAGCACGTGATGGGTCACTATAACAGCGTGCGACATGAGTTGCTACTAATTTGTGTAAGGGGCAGTTGCCAACCCGATGTGCACAAACTGTTTGACAGCGTGGTGACTGAGGAGCGGACAGAGCACAGTCGCAAGCCGGCTATTTTCCGAGAGATCATTGACACAATTTACCCTGATGGCGCCCGGATAGAACTATTTGCCAGGGAGAGACATGAAAGGTGGGCTTCCTACGGAAACGAAAACTAATTACCCCGACTCCGCGCATGGCGATTCTTTGCAGGTGGGGGCTGAGTTTTTGGACTTTGTACTTGTCACGTTGCAGCCGATGGGGATGTATCTCCAACCCTTTACGAGCAAGAAATACCAATACAAAAGGGGAGAGAGCCTTCAAGGGTGGGAGGTCAAATACGACGGCCGGTGTTCGGGTGTAAATGGTACAGGCAGGCTAAGCATCGAGATTGCGGAAAAAGTGAAGGCTGAAAATACTGTTTGGATCCCATCTGGTATCTATCGCTCAGACAATACATGGCTCTATATCCAAGGTAACTACAAGGTTTTCTACATCTTTATTAAAAAGTTCCTTGTAGCGCTTCACAACACTGATCGGTACGAGATAGGTGAATCCTATGGCACGGTACGCAAATTTTACCTACCTCTCGTTGACGCCAATAGATATGGCTACAGGATAGACCCATGACCCGATTAGGTAGTCCACCCCGAAACAAGAGTGGAATGAGCGTGAAAATCAGACTGACGACAGCAGAGGAAAGGCTAGGACGATGACCCGACGAGGCCGACCGGCAAAGCCGAATACCAGCGTAGAGCCTGTCGGCGTGAGCCTTCACCCGCGCACGCTGGCCGCTCTGGACCGACACGCCAGGGCGATGAAGGTTAGCCGGTCGGAGCTGGTACGGTGGGGTGTCGAGGTTATCTTGGAGCGCATCAGGTGCCACGGGCGCCTATGGGCGATAGAACAAACACGTGAAAGGAGGGTGGCGACCAGAGAGCGAGAGCAAGGGACGGAACAATTGAATAACGGGAAAGTGGACAAATCAGTTGAGGAGGTGTCACAAGCCAAGGACAACAGAATAGCGGAACTACAGAAATGAAAGGAGGCGAGCATATAGGAATTCATAGCAATATCCGCTTCGCGACGTGGTTGGAGAACGCAGAAGCGGCACTGACCCAAATCGAGGAAGACGTGCGAATAGCGAGGGCGCTAGTCCGCACAGCACACGACGACGTAAGAGCAAAACGGCCAATCAGGGAGCAAACGTATGATGAGCTCCACGCAGCCTAGGGAAATGAAGAAGGGCCTGCTGGCATGCGAAGCCGACAGGCCCCGAGAGAGGAAAAGAAGATGCTTAATGTAAGTAGTCTACCACAATCGCCCACCAAACACAACACCGTCGAAGACCTCCGTATCTCAGCAGCCTCCCTCGCCAAACTCGCTCTGATGCGTGACCAATTGATGCTCCTCGCCCACTGCGGACGAGTACGGAGTTATATCGACCGGGAGTTGCTCCGAGATGCTGCCAGCCTCATCCGGGCAGTCATACAGGAGACTCTGTTGGGCGGCGTTGCGGAGCGGGACAGGGCAGAGGCGGAAGACCTTGACTACGGCCTGATGGAAGAAGCCGAGATGATGGAGGCGGAATAGCCATGCTTATCCGCATAGAGGGCACCTATCATGCCATCAAAAAGGCGGGTATGACTCAGTGTGGCCTCTCTTACCCGCCGGCATGGAATCACTCGGCTGGCAGTACCACCGATTGCGACCACTGCCTCCGCATTCGCGAGGCGCAGATAAAGGCGCTTCTGGAAAGGGAGGCGGCAGAATGAACATCGACCTAAACGACTATACCCACCTAGATGAGGCCCTGCTGCAGTTGGAGGACGAAGCACTCTGGCGGGGGCTGCACACACCAGAGAAGCCAAAACGCGACCGGCATGTATATGTCCCGCGCATCATCAATCGGGATGAGTGGAGGGACTGAGATGGATAGGGCCGACATGGAAAAGCACGCCGATGAGCTTTATAGCAAATCCTACCTATGCCCGGGTCCATCTCGCCTTGTCGGGAATATGGGCGGTGCACATCCACAGCGAGGTATGACAATGAGTATCATTGCCTGCCTCCAGTTCCCTGACTGCGGCTGCCATGTCTATGATGAGGCCATCGAAGCATGGGAGGATGCTAGCGAATTGGAGAGACGGGACTGATGGCCTTTTTTGAGATTGACGAGCTGGGCCGCATCCAGGATGCCGAATACGCTTGGAGGTTAACCAACATGGCAAGCCCTAACGCCTACACGAGAGCGGCCAAGGAAGGCCACCCTGAGGCGCCGCGCTTCTGGCGAATAGATATACCGAGGGGGTTACTGGAGACGGACAAGGAAACGTGCATCAAGTATGCCTGTCGGAGGTTCGCCCACGACGTCGGCCACATGCCGACTATCTGCCTAGCTCACAAGCAAATCATTACACCTATCGATGGCCTGATTGTTCGCGTCGCCAACCCGGGGGTATTGGAGCCTGAGCCGGTGCTGGCGACGACGTTTTTTCTGAGGTGAGGAAGATGAGAACCATCGACAGTAGCGTCCAGATGGCCCTCGTGATAATCGCCTTGCTGGTTGCTGGTGTGCTGGCAAATGGGGGAGATGCTTGGACATGGTGGTTGACGAGATAGAGAGAAGGAGGAGAGAAAGTGACAACAGCAATTACCCCCCGCGAGGGAATGGCGGACACCGCTCTTATCGAAAAAGTGATCATCGAGGGCGACCTTGCGAACCTATCTCCGGCAGAACGAGTGTCTTACTACATGCAGGTATGTAATAGTCTCGGGCTGAACTGGAGCACCAAGCCATTCGACTACATCCGGTTGAACGACAAACTCACGCTATACGCTCGCCGGGACGCAACCGATCAGATCAGGAGACTCCAGAAGGTGAACATCGAGATAGTATCCCGGGAAGTGGTAGAGGGGGTTTATGTCGTCACGGCGAAGGCAACCATGCCGGATGGCCGCACAGACGAGAGCACAGGCGCTGTACCGCTGTCAAAAGCGGATGGCGACTGGAAGACATCTCAAAGCGGCAAGAAGTATTTCGCACCCAACGGAAATACTTCACTGCTCACACCAGAGGAACGAGCAAATGGCATGATGAAGGCCGAAACTAAGAGCAAGCGGCGTGTCACCCTGTCGATTGTCGGCTTGGGATGGCTCGACGAATCGGAGATTGAAACGGTGAGGGATGCCAGGCGGGTAAACGTGACTCCGGAAGGCGAGATCATAGACGTCCATCCTGCACCCGCACCGCGGCAGACAAGGCCCGAGCCGCGAATCAAGGCCGAGCCTCCACCTGGCAAATCGGACAATGGCCCTGGTCCGGAAGCTGACATACCCACGTTTAAGGACGTGGGCGCCTTAATGACGTGGGCGCACAATGTCACCAAGCTGGACCAAAAGGGGATGCTATCCATCCTCGGCGTAGACAATCCCCTGCTGATACTCGACAAATACGGCACCTTCGCCAAGGCCGCCGAAGCCCTGCTGAAGAACGTGCCGCCACCAGCGCCACCAGCGGAAGGGGAGGCACAGAATGAATGAGGCAGAGGTAACTATCTATCACCTCGACGAAAAGGAAGTCCACATGGTAGGCGATTATGTGGGGGTGGTGTGGAACACCACTGAACTGCGGAAGGAGCTGATAGGACCTGACGGCCTAACCTACAGAGCAAAGGTAAAGGCCCGTGATGGCAAACCCTACATCGACTTCGTTTGGATACGTGGCGAGGGCAAGGACGCTTGGGAAGACGACGACAGTCCGGTTGCGGGTGGATTTGGTGGCAAGACGGCCTTGCAGGTATCTAAGGAGCTGGCTCTGGCAGTCGAGTATCTAGCGAGAGTTGAGGAATAGGTCCAGGCGAGCCAATTGCCCAGAGAGGAGGCCCACGCCGCCAGCATAGCGGCGAACAGAGACCAGCATCAGTTGTCTCCCGTCTCTCCGGTGAGGGGCGGGAGAGGAATTATCTATCAAGCATCCATCAAACAAATAGGGGGACTGCGCTAACAGCCCCCGAGCGAGGCCCGCAAGCGTATTGCCGCCTCACCGCGTGTAGGAGCAAGATCGAGACCATCAGGAGGGGATTTAGTCGAATGGTTACAGAACTGGAACGCAAACGGGAATACTGGTTGGATGACCCAAGCAAGTTCTATAGGCACAGTCGCCTCCAAAAAGGCTTCGTCGAGGTGGATGGCGAGCCCTTACAGATTGACGGATTCGGGGAGATGGACGTCTTCATCTGGCACGGCCCCTTTGGCTGGGCCATCTACTGCGGCATAACGGGTACACTGTTGTTCCCATCCGGCGAGGGAAGATACTCTACACAGCGAGAGGCCATAACTCGCGCCACCGCATTTATGCATGACCTTTATGGAGCAAATAGGGAACTCCTCCTGAAAGACCGCCAGGATCGTATCAGCGAACTTGGTTTATCGCCACGATACCGCTGGGAGGTAACACCCGAATGACCGTTCCCGGCCTAGTGCTTAGCTGCTTCCCTGGGATAGGGTTGCTCGACATGGCCTTTGAACGAGAGGGTTACTGCGTCGTTCGGGGTCCGGATGTTATCTTTGGCAGCCTGCACGACATCAGGGCTTTTAGCTCTGCATCTGACCGCCGGGCAACGGCCTGATAAGAACAGCGACCCGGAAAGCAACCAGTGGGTTCGACTCCCACCACCGCGCCCCAAAGCAAAATAGGGGGGACTGCGCCAACAGCCCCCGAGCGAGGCCCACGACGAGAGCAGCGCCTCTGCGCGTGTAGACAGCAAGATCGGGACCACACAAGGAAGGGATGAGCACATGGAATACTGGCTTGATAAGGAAGATGAGTTCTACGCTCTGGTGGGTCACAACAGCCCCCTGTTTCGCCAAGTCTCTGGGCAGCGCGTACGCCTGGATGCTTTCCCCGAGCTGGACGCCTTTATCGTTGCGCCTCCATGCGGCTGGACGGTATACGAGGGAGTGACCGGAACTGTACTGCGCAGCAAGCGCAAAAACTGGAGTTGTCGCAACAGGGAGAAGGCACTTGCTCTCAGCAGCGAGTATCTGGAGCAATGTTTCCACGGCGATCGGGCGGGACTGAGAACACGAATAGAAGCGAACATTGCTAGGTTCGGTTTGTCGCCACGGTACCGGACGGAAGAGTCGCCCGAATGACCTCGACCAGCACAGCCCAGCCTGAATACTGCGTCCAGTGCGGCCGCGAGTTGCACGGCGCCACTATGCCCATCCGGTGCCTCCAGTGGGGCGGCTACGCATGGGCGAGGCTCTGCGGAGAGTGCTTTACTATAGTTTTCTTGCAGGCGCAGTTTCAGTGTGGCTCATTGCCCAAGAGCTTCGAGGAACCGGCCCGCATCAGTCGGGAATTGTGGTTGGAGGAAGTGATGGAGGAGTTGGAGAAGGATGCTAAGGGGAGAGAATGACGATTACCCTGCTGCAAGGCCACGTCCTAGACCGACTCAGGGAACTACCGAGCGAGAGTGTGCATTGCGTGGTCACATCGCCTCCGTATTTCGGCCTTCGCGATTACGGATGCAATGGACAGATCGGACTGGAAAAGACGGTAGGTGAATACGTGCAGGTGATGGTCGAGGTATTCCGAGAGGTAGGGCGGGTGCTTAGGCGTGACGGCGTATGTTTTGCGAATTGGGGCGACTCATACAACGGTAGCGGCGGCGCGGGTGGCGACTACGGCAAAGGTGGACTCAAGGAAGGGCAGCCTAGATATCCAGGGCGGAAGGTGGGCGGACTCAAGCCGAAAAACCTTATCGGCATTCCTTGGCGCTGCGCATTTGCTTTTCAGGATGATGGCTGGTGGCTACGGTCGGAGATAACGCTTTGTAAAATCGCACCGATGCCCGAAAGCGTGACAGATAGACCCACAAGCGCAACCGAGAAGATATTCTTGTTGACGAAGGCGGCCAAATATTTCTATGACAATGAGGCTGTACGGATGCCGCATACCGACAAACTCGTAAAGAATAGCGTCTACAACGGCAGCGGAACAAATGCGGACACTTGGAAGGCTAGGGAGAAGGACGGTATAGCACGAGAATCTTTTGCTATGAAGAATCGCGAATACAACCCATCTGGCCGCAATCTCTGGAACTACTGGCTTCTTAGCCCGTCTGCTTTCCCAGGCTCCCACTTCGCCACATTTCCCCCTGAGCTGCCTGAACGCTGTATTAAGGCCGGGACGAGCGAAAAGGGCTGCTGCCCAAAGTGCGGAAAGGCATGGCGGCGGGTAGTTGAGAAAAAGGGCGGGCTCCTCGGCAAAGGATGGACGGATCACAAGCACGACTTAGAGGCTGGAATGTCTCAGGTCTTTCGTGCTGACGGTGGAGATGAGCCCTACTCCGTGCGGACTCTGGGCTGGGAACCTTCCTGCACATGCAGCGCGGGCGACCCTATCCCCTGCACAGTTTTGGATCCCTTCAGCGGCGCTGGGACTACGTTACTCGTTGCCGACCGGCTGGGCAGAAACGGGATAGGAATAGAGTTGAACCCGGAATACATAAAACTGTCCGAGAAGCGCATTAGGGGCGATGCCCCGATGCTGGTGGAGATAGTGAGCGAATGACACAGCCGAGCGGCACGTTTGAGGATGAATTAGACGCACTTATTCAGGGGTTTCAGCAAGAACGGGGGAAGGCCGAATTACGGTTGATTTCGGTGCAACGCCAAATAGAGGATATCGATCGACAAATCGCTGCCGCGCGAATAGCGCTGGACGCGTATCGCGTTAAATATGGGCTTCCGAGGCGAAATGCTTCCGAAGCAAATCCTGATTTGGCAGCGCAGTGTCAGGGGAAAAGCGTCATAGAGATGGCCTACCTTTGGGCGGACACTCACGGTGGAAAGATCGTCATGCGGGAAATGAACCAGTTTCTCACAGATGCTGGTTATTTCCAGAATACGCAGCAAGCAGGTGCCACTCTAGGCACGGCAATTAGTCGCTCCAAATTGCTTGAACGGATAGGGAGCGGGATATACAGAAAGCATAATCCGCAATAGCCGGCCAGTAAGGCGGCAGAAAGGGGGAAGACACGGCATGACCGAGGAAACCAAACCCAACGTAACAACCGAGCGGCAGGTATGGATTGTTTGGCACGGAGAGGTTCGGCAGGTCATTGAGCGAGACCAAACAACCCAAGCGACTTACCACCTTCGCACCCTCTACGACTCTGAGGGGAATAGGCTGCGGAATTTCCCCAACCCTACAGCTGTCGAGGCTGAGGTATTTGAGTCTGAGGAAGAGGCAGCGCAGGAACTCCAGCGATTGAAGCAGGAACGCATAGCCAGGCTGGAGCGGGACATAGACATACTGGAGGCAAAAATCGATGAGCGCTGGGCAGAACTGGCGAAACTGAGGGAGACATCAGCATGACCAATGCGTTCGCCCAGATAGCCGTTTTCGTCACCCTCTTCGTCGTGCTCTTCCGTGTCTGGAAACATGGCATAGAGCAGGACGAGCGACAGGCCGAGCTTGAGGCTATGGCGACACAGCTTGAGACTTTGGCGGCAGTGCTGGCGGAGAGGGAACAGCAGATGGGGCGCTATGCCAAGCTAGTCGAGCTCAGGCCAGCGCCGGAGATGGGCGATGGCAAGGTAACGGTTTGCGCATATCAGGAGCATGACCACCTCCTGTACAGCGCCTGCTGGTGGGAGAACTGATGTGATTATTATCGAGACTAAGCAAGGGCAATTCCGCCACGTGTGCGGGAAATTCCGCTTCGCGTGGCAGGAAGACGGCTGGAGATGGGTAGGGGTGAAAGGCCCGATAAGTAGTAGGCTATTCACTCACTGCCTTGGGTGCGGGGAAGTGCTGCCAAACATGGCTGAAAGAAGCATAGCAACTGATAGCCAGACGGAGGGCTAGAAAGGAAGAAATGACAGAATGCCGCGATTGTGAGCTCTATCGAAAAGAGGCAGAGCCGCTGCCCGATCCACGAGCTGGCGATAGACACTACTGCGACCATTGGGAGGTGGCCACCGAGGCGTTCTACGCCGCGTTTTGCCTGGATGAGGACTGTCCGTATTTCTACCCACACAATAAGCAGAGGAGG
>JAUSEJ010000635.1 GCA_030650265.1 Dehalococcoidia bacterium
GGATCTACTGAATGTCGTCGAGGCGGTAGAGGTCGTCGACAAGCTGAGCATTCGCTTTACTTTGCATCGGGCGTTCTCTCCTCTTTTCGTCGACACGGTAACCCCTATTTTGCCCAAGCACATATGGGCTGAACTCAACAATCCCGGAAAAGCCACCGTAGTTGTCGGCAGTGGACCCTTCAAGTTGGCCGAGCATATTCCCGGCCAGGCAATCGTGCTGGATTCAAATCCCGACTATTATGGTGGACGACCCTATCTCGACCGGGTGGCTATCATGTTTGGCAGTGAAGCCGCAACTCTGCAGGCGATCGCAGGCGGCCAATTGCTCCTCGCTGAGGTTGACGCCGGCAGCGTGCCCGATTTGCCGGAGAGCTACGGGCGGCATGCCTATGCGGAGATCGGTTACAACTACGTGGGCTTCAACTTGCGGGAAGGCCGTGTGCTGGCGGACAAGAATCTGCGACTGGCCTGGTCCATGGCTGTTGATAAGCAAAACATCGTGGCGGCAGCTACAGGTGGCAAAAGCCAGGTGATCTGGGGACCCGTGACTCCAGGTAGCTGGGCCTACGATTCTTCGCTTACGCCCATAATTCGCAATGTCGAGGCGGCGAAGAGGCTGCTGGCCGACAGAGGCTGGCGGGACAGCAATGGAGACGGGATTGCCGACAAGGATGGACGGCCCCTATCTGTCGAGTTGCTGGTGCGGGCCGATGCCAGGGATAGAGTGACAGCAGCGCAACTTATGGCGCAGCAACTCAAGGAGGCGGGTTTCGACGTGAAGGTGACTCCCGCCGATTTCTCGACGGTGATGGCTGCGAGGCGAAAGCCGCCGTTTGATTTTGACGCCATGATTATGGGCTGGGAATTGGGGATGGACCCCGACAGTTACTATCTCTTCGCCTCGGGGCAGATTCCGGCCGAGGGGAAGACCGAGCTTCTCAACTTCGTGGGATTCAAGAACGGAGAGTACGATCGCCTGGCCATTGAGGCGAGGACGACCATGGACTACGGCCGGCGCAAAGATCTCTACGCCAAGATTCAGGCCTTGCTGGGCGACGAGCTTCCCTACTACTTCCTCTGGTCCGAACAAACCCACCTGGCCGCCAGTCC
>JAUSEJ010000639.1 GCA_030650265.1 Dehalococcoidia bacterium
CCGGCTGGGTTTGCCGAAGTAAAGGCCGCCGATCAGCTCGCGGACGATAATCAGGTCTGTTCCTTTCAATACCTCGGCCTTGATAGTCGAGGCATGAAGAAGGCTAGACATCAGCTTGATCGGCCGCAGGTTGGCGAATAGATTGAGTCCCTTGCGGATGCCGAGGAGACCCTGTTCCGGTCGAACTGCGGCGGTCGGCACATCCCATTTTGGTCCGCCCACGGCGCCGAGGAGAACCGCATCGGATTTCTTGGCCGTTGCGAGTGTCTCCGCCGGCATGGCCGTGCCGTGCGTATCTATGGCGATGCCGCCAAGCAAAGCGTGATGATTGCGAAAAGTATGGTGGAAACGTTCGCCAATGGCATTGAGAGCCTTCAAGCCCTCGGTCACGACTTCCGGGCCTATGCCGTCGCCTGGTAGAACCGTGATGTCAAAATCCATATTTGGCTCCTATTCTACTGAAGTGGTGCCTACTGTATGGGCGAACGACCGTTCGCCCATACGATCGCGGATTGATCTCCTAAGCCGCTCCTATTTGGCGATTCTCAGCTTCTTTTTTGTGTAATCTACCAATCCACCTGACTCGATGAGTTCGAGCATGAACTCAGGGTAGGGTTTTGCCTGATAGGTTCGTCCGGTGGTCCGGTTGATGACAATGCCGGTTGCTAGCTCCGCCTCGACTTGATCGCCGGCCTTGATGTCCTCTGCCGCTTCCTCACACTCCACGATCGGAAGACCGATGTTGATGGCGTTGCGGTAGAATATCCGGGCGAAGCTGGTCGCGATAATGCCGCTGATGCCCGAAGCCTTGATCGCCAGAGGGGCATGCTCGCGTGAAGAGCCGCAGCCGAAATTAGCGGTGGCAACGATGACGTCGCCTGGCCTAACGTTCTTCACAAAGTCTTCGTCGATGTCCTCCATACAGTGCTTGGCCAGATCAGCCGGGTCGGACATATTTAGATAGCGGGCAGGAATGATTACGTCCGTGTCGACGTTGGCTCCGTACTTGTGGACCTTTCCTGATAGTTTCATCGTTATTTGCTCTCCATACTATCGTGGTTTGCACCAAGAACCAGTTTGTGTCACTCGTCTCCGTAGGGGCGGGGCTCTTCCGCAGAAAGACCCCGCCCCTACACGACGGTTTTACGAAAGCTCGGCCGGACTGCCGATGCGGCCGAGAACGGCGCTCGCAGCAGCGATGGCCGGGCTCGCCAGGTATACTTCGCTCTTTGGGTGGCCCATTCGACCAACAAAATTGCGATTTGTTGTGGAAATGGCCCTCTCACCGGCGGCAAGTATGCCCATGTAGCCGCCCAAACACGGTCCACAGGTCGGCGTACTCACCGCGGCGCCGGCCTCGATTAGGGCTTCTATCAGGCCCTCTTTAAGTGCTTGAAGATAAATGGCCTGTGTGCCAGGTAGCACGATACAGCGGACGTAAGGATGGACCTTTCTTCCTTTTAGCACGCTGACGGCGGCTCGAAGATCCTCCATCCGCCCATTGGTGCAGCTACCGATCACGGCCTGATCGATGGAAATGTCGCCCACCTCACTTATAGGACGGGTGTTGCTGGGCAGATGAGGGAAGGCCACCTGCGGCTCCAGCTTCGATACGTCGAATTCGATAACCCGGGCGTATTTGGCATCGGCATCGGCCCGCACCACAGTATATTCGCGAGAGGCACGCGGTTTCACGTAAGCCAGCGTCGTGTCGTCCACCGCGAACAGCCCGGCCTTTCCCCCGGCCTCTATGGCCATATTAGCCATCGTCAGTCTGCCATCCATGGACATCTGGTCGATAGTTTCGCCGGCAAACTCCATGGCCGCGTAGAGGGCTCCATCGACGCCGATCTGGCCGATAGTATACAGAATGAGGTCTTTGCCCGTCACCCAGCGCTGCAGCCTGCCAGTGTAGATATACCTGATGGTCGGCGGCACTTTCATCCAGATTTCGCCAGTGGCCATGGCTACAGCGATGTCTGTGCTGCCCATGCCGGTGGCAAACGCCCCCAAGGCGCCATAGGTGCAGGTGTGGGAATCGGCGCCGACAATCACGTCGCCAGGCAGGACCAATCCTTTCTCCGGCAGCAGAGCGTGCTCGATGCCCATTTCCCCCACTTCGAAGTAGACGGCTCCCTGCTCACGGGCGAAATCTCGCATGATCTTGGTCTGCTCAGCTGCCTTGATGTCCTTGTTCGGGACGAAGTGGTCGGGCACAAAGATCACCCGGGACGGATCGAAGACGCGCTCGACGCCAATCCGGCGGAATTCCGAAATGGCGATGGGGGCTGTAACGTCGTTCGAGAGAACCACATCGACCTTGACGTTGATCAGTTCGCCCGGGCTGACCTTGTCTCTGCCAGAGTGGCTGGCGAGTATTTTCTCAGCTAAGTTCAATGGTAGCCTCCTTTATTGCTTAACAGCAAATGCCGGATTAGCGGCTAATAGCTTGTTAAGGGCATTCATGTAGGCCTTGGCGCTGGCGACCATGATGTCCGTGGCGGCGCCACGACCGGTGTAGGACCGGCCCTCGCTTTCGATGCGAATGGTCACGTCGCCGATGGCGTCGATGCCCTCTGTCACCGATTTTACGCTGAATTCAGTGAGTTTGTTCGGAACGCCAATTATCCGGTTGATGGCCTTGTAGATGGCGTCCACCGGTCCAGTTCCCAGAGCAGCGTCGGACAGTATGCTGCCGTCGGGGGCCACAAGCCTCACAGTAGCAGTGGGAATGGAACTATCGCCACAAGACACCTGGACGTGGTCCAGCTTGTAGATCTCGTGAGTCATGCGCAATTCGTCAGAGATGACGGCTTCCAGGTCCCTGTCGGTCACTTCTTTCTTCTTGTCGGCCAGTTCCTTGAATCGAAGGAAGGCCCGACCGAGATCTTCGTCGCTGAGCTGATAGCCCATTTCAGTCACGTGTTGACGGAAGGCGTGGCGACCGCTTAACTTACCTAGCACCAACTCGTTAGAAATGAGTCCGATGGAGCGAGGGTCCATGATCTCATAGGTCGTGCGTTCTTTAATGACGCCGTCCTGATGGATGCCTGACTCATGTCGGAAGGCGTTGACGCCGACGATGGCTTTGTTTGGCTGCACCGCCATACCAGTATAATCGCTCACCATCCGGCTGGCCTTGTAGATCTGGGTCGAGTCGATGCGTGTGGTGAAGTTTGCGAAAAAGTCGCGGCGCGTCTGGAGAGCCATCACGATCTCTTCCAGAGAGGCGTTGCCTGCTCTTTCGCCAATGCCGTTGATGGTACACTCTATTTGTCTGGCGCCGGCGCCGATAGCTGCCAGGCTATTGGCAACCGCCATACCAAGGTCGTTGTGGCAATGTACGCTGACGACCGCCTTATCAATGTTACGCACCTTTGCGAAAACGCCCCTGATCAGTTCTTCGAACTCCAACGGCATGATGTAGCCGACCGTGTCGGGGATGTTTATCGTGGTCGCGCCGGCGTCTATGGCTGCTTCGACGACATGGTAGACGTATTCGGGGTCAGAGCGGCTGGCATCCATGGGCGAGAACTCGACATTGCTCACGTATTTCTTCGCTCGCTTAACCATCGCCACGGCCTGCTCCAGAACTTCCTCTTTATTCTTGCGCAACTGGTGCATAAGATGGATATCTGAAGTGGAGAGGAAGATGTGTATTCTCGGGTCCTCCCCATCCTTAATGGCTTCCCACGCTCGATCTACCGCTTCCGGGTCGGCATGGGCGAGGCCGCAAATAGACGCGTTACGCACTTCCTTCGCGATCCGGCTGACGGCCTCGAAATCGCCAGGCGAGCTAAGCGGGAACCCGGCCTCGATCACGTCGACTCCCATACGGGCGAGCTGCTTGGCGATCTCTAATTTCTCGTCAGGCGTAAGGGTTGCCCCCGGGGATTGCTCACCATCTCGCAAAGTCGTATCGAAGATAACTATTCTTTCCATGGCCTGCTCCTTATCTGGCTGAACTGGCTACTTCAGCCAGCTCATCATCTCTCTCAGTTTCTTGCCGACGATCTCGACCTGAAGACCCGCTTCGTGGCGCCGGTGTGCATTTAGGGTCGGCCTGCCAGCTTGATTCTCTAGTATGAAGGTGCGAGCGAAGGTGCCATCCTGAATCTCGGATAGGATTCGCTTCATCTCGGCGCGCACCTTCTCGTCGATGACTCGCGGCCCGCTCACATAGTCGCCAAATTCGGCGGTGTCGCTCACGCTGTAGCGCATATAGCTCAACCCGCCTTGATAGATGAGGTCAACTATGAGCTTTGTCTCGTGGACGCATTCAAAGTAGGCGATCTCGGGCTGGTAACCTGCGGCGATCAATGTATCGAACCCTGCCTTCAGCAAAGCCGAGATGCCGCCGCAAAGTACGGCCTGCTCGCCAAAAAGGTCGGTCTCGGTTTCCTCGGCGAAGGTCGTCTCCAGCACACCTGCTCTGGTGGCGCCAATGCCTTTGGCGTAGGCTAGCGCCGTATCTTTGGCCCGGCCAGAAGCATCCTGATAAATGGCAATTAGGGCCGGCACTCCCGATCCCTCGGAGTAAACCCGTCGCACCATGTGGCCGGGACCCTTCGGCGCTACCATGATCACGTCCACGTCTCGCCTGGGAACGATCTGATTGAAATGGATATTGAATCCGTGGGCAAACATCAGGGTGTTCCCCGCCTCGAGGCCTTTGTCGATCGAATCGTAATAAACCTGCTTCTGGGTCTGATCTGGCACCAGAATCATAACGAGGTCAGCCGCCTTCGCCGCGTTCGCCACCGTCTCGACCCGTAGGCCGTCGCCTCTGGCTTTCTCCCAGCTTGGGCTATTCTCGTATAGACCGACGATAACTTCGCAGCCGCTGTCGCGCAGGCTTTGGGCATGAGCGTGTCCCTGGCTTCCGTAGCCGATCACGGCTATTGTCTTCCCTGTAAGCAGCCCAAGGTCTGCATCAGCGTCGTAGTACATCCTGGCCATTCACTCTTCCCCCTATTTCAAGTTTTTATGATATCACTGATAGTTTGCCAGCGCTTGCACGACGAGCTGGCGCTGGCTTTTCCCGCTCGCCCAGAGCCGTTACCGCCATGCCCCGAACCATCGCAATCTTTCCGGTTCTGGCGATCTCCTGAATGCCGAAGCTTCTAAGAAGCTGCAGGAGGGGGTCTATCTTGTCTTCGGTTCCCGTTACTTCCACGATCAAAGAATCCTGAGCGACGTCGACTATGTTGGCTCTGAAAATGTCGACGATTTCAATTATCTCGCTTCTCGTGCTGGAAGTTGTATGCACTCTGATCAAGGCTAGCTCCCGGTGGACGCTGGTCTCGTCGGTGATGTCGCTCACTTTTACCACGTCAATGAGTTTGTATAACTGCTTTGTCACTTGCTCGACGACCGTGGTGGCGCCGTCCACCACTATGGTCATCCGAGACAATCCCGGCATCTCCGAGTGGCCTACGGTCAAGCTATCGATATTGAATCCCCGACGGCGAAAGAGGCTCGAAACCCGATTGAGGCAGCCTGGCCTGTCCTCAACCAACGCCACAATTGTGTGTTTCATACCACTACCTCCCTGCCGGGTTCCTCAATTACCTCGGAAATCGCCGTTCCTGGCGCGACCATGGGGTAGACATTCTCTTCCGACTCGACGACAAACTCGATCAGGACCGGCCCTTTATGGGCCATCGCCTCTCGAATGGCGGGCTCTACGTCTTCTTTGGCCGCGACGCGATAGCCCTTCATGCCATAAGCTTCGGCCAATTTAACATAATCGGGACTGGTCAGCATACTGCCAACGTAACGGCGGCAGTGGAATAGTTCCTGCCACTGGCGTACCATGCCAAGGCAGCCATTGTTTAGAATAGCGATTTTGACCCCGATGTCGTCCTGAACCAGCGTCCCCAACTCTTGAATGTTCATTTGGATGCCGCCGTCGCCGGCCACCGCCCATACTGTCTCGTCGGGTAGGCCGACCTTTGCTCCCATAGCAGCCGGTAAGGCGAAGCCCATGGTTCCCAGTCCACCAGATGAGATGAGGCTGTTCGGCTTGTCGTACCAGAAGTGCTGGGCCGTCCACATCTGATTCTGGCCGACATCGCTAACCATAATGGCGTTGCCGCCGGTGGCCTCGTAGATCTTACGAACGACATATTGGGGCAGAAGTTTATCTGTCTCACGAATGATCGTGGATGGATGATCTCGCCGCCAATGGTCGATCTGACTGACCCATTCGGCTCTGTTCTGCGGCGCTATCCGGGTGTTCAGGGCGGCGAGAACGTTTTTCACGTCGCCGACAATGGGCACGTTCACTCTCACGTTCTTTCCTATCTCAGCCGGGTCGATGTCGATATGGACGATCTGGGCGTGGGGAGCAAAGGCGCTTACTTTGCCGGTCGCTCTATCGTCGAATCGCATGCCGATGGCGATAAGTAGGTCGCACGTTGAAACAGCCATGTTGGCGTATGCCATACCATGCATGCCGAGCATGCCAAAGCTGAGCACGTGAGACTCCGGAAAGCAGCTCGTGCCGAGAAGGGTGGTGATGACGGGTATCTGCGCCTTCTCTGCCAGTTCCTGTAGCTCGGCGAAGGCGCGCGAAATGATAACCCCGCGGCCGGCGATAATTACGGGCCTCTTGGCCGCCGCGATCAGCTTCGCCACCTTGTCGATTTGGGCGGGATGTCCCTGGAGGTTCGGCTTGTAGCCCCGCAACGATACCTGGTCCGGATAATGGAAGGGGGCTGAACCCGTGAATATATCTTTTGGCATATCGATCAGGACCGGACCCGGTCGTCCGGTCCTGGCGATGTGAAAAGCCTCTTTGAATATCTGTGGGAGGTCCTCGACCCTTTCCACAAGGTAGTTATGCTTGGTTATAGGCAGGGTTATGCCGGTAATATCGACTTCTTGAAAACTGTCTCTGCCGATGAACGGCGTCGCTACCTGGCCGGTCAGGGCTACCATCGGCACAGAATCCAAGTAGGCTGTGGCGATGCCAGTCACCAGGTTTGTGGCGCCCGGTCCCGATGTGGCAAGGCAGACACCCACTTTGCCCGTTGCCCTGGCGTAGCCGTCGGCAGCGTGAGCGGCGCCCTGCTCGTGGCGGACGAGAATGTGGCGCAACCGGGGGTATTGGGGAAATACGTCGTAGAGAGGCAGAACGACGCCGCCCGGGAAGCCGAAGATTACGTCAACCCCCTCCTTGAGCAGACACTCACAAACCATTTGTCCACCGTTCAGAATCATGGCGAACCTCCTACTTCTCGAATACCGCCCCAGTGCTGGCTGACGTAACCAGCCTTGCATACCGCTTCAGATAGCCCCTGTTGATGCGTGGTTCAAAGGCTGGTAACTTCCTGAGCCTAGTCTCTATCTCTGCCTCGCTCAGTTCGACGCTCAGCGAGTGATTCGGGATATCGATGTTGATCATGTCCCCCTCTTGAAGTGCGGCGATCGGACCGCGGCTGGCCGCCTCTGGCGAGATGTGACCAATGGCGGCGCCTCTAGTGGCGCCCGAGAAGCGACCGTCTGTCAACAGGGCCACCTTGCTGTCGAGCCCCATGCCGCTGAGAATCGAGGTTGGCGTGAGCATCTCTCGCATCCCCGGCCCGCCCCTGGGTCCCTCGTAGCGGATCACTACTACGTCTCCCGGGACGATGGTCCGGCCCATAATGGCCTTCGTGGCGGTCTCTTCCGAGTCGAAGACCCTCGCCCTGCCACGGTGAGTCAGCATTTCTGGCGCCACGGCCGCCTTCTTGACCACCGCACCCTCCGGCGCGAGGTTGCCGAACAGGATGGCCAACCCTCCCGTCGCCGAGTAGGGCGCCCCGGCGGAACGGATTACATCCCGATCCCTCACGCTCGCCCTGGCTATGTTCTCGCCCACGCTCATACCGGTGACTGTCATGGACTCAAGATCGAGTAGCCCCGCCACTTCCTTCATAACGGCAGGAATGCCACCCGCCAGGTCCAAATCCTCGATATGGTGGTGCCCCGCCGGGCTTATCTTGCACAGGTGGGGAACGGTGTCGTTTAACTCGTTTAGCGAAGCAAGGGAGACCGCGATGCCGGCCTCGTTGGCGATCGCCAGGAGATGGAGAACGGAATTGGAGCTTCCCCCGAGGGCCATATCCGCCACAAAGGCGTTGTGCAGGGAGCGAGAATTGACAATGTCGAGCGGCCTGATGTTGCGGGCGAGGAGATCCATAATTTGCTCGCCGGCTTCCTTGGCCAGGCGGATACGCCTGGCGTCCACGGCCGGAATCGTGCCGTTGCCGGGCAGTCCCATGCCCAGCGCCTCTGTCAGGCAATTCATCGTGTTGGCGGTGAACATGCCGGCGCAGCTACCACAGCCAGGGCAGGCGAGATTTCCCAGTTCCTCTGCTTCTTCCTCGCTCATTTCACCGGTGGCGACCTTGCCCACGGCCATGAACATCGTGTTGAGGTCCATGATCTCTTCCCGAGTCTGACCATCACGATCGACCGTTCGCCTTCGTCCGGCCAGCATGGGGCCGCCGCTGACGAATATAGACGGGATATTCAAACGGGCCGCCGCCATCAGCATGCCCGGCACGATCTTGTCGCAGTTGGGGATGAACACCAGAGCGTCAAAAGCATGGGCTTCCACCACTACCTCGACGGAATCGGCGATGATTTCCCGGCTGGCCAGGCTATAGTTCATGCCAGGGTGGTTCATGGCAATGCCGTCGCAAACGCCAATGGTTCCCATCTCGAAGGGGGTACCTCCAGCGGTGCGAATTCCTGCCTTAACCGCCTCGGCAATCGTGCGAAGGTGCACGTGTCCGGGAATAATCTCGTTATAGCTGTTGATCACGCCGATGAAAGGCCGCTCGATCTCCCTATCGGTACAGCCGGCGGCCCGCAGCAGTGATCGGTGAGGCGCCCGTTCCAGCCCTCGTTTTGCGATGTCGCTTTTCAATGCTATCCTCCGTCAAAGCCACATTTGCTGCCGTAAACAAAAACTTCCGGCCCGAGAAGGGGCGGAAGTCGTTATCCCGCGGTACCACCCTTGTTGATGCGTCTGGCTAATGGCAAGCTGTCAATCGGTCAGTGTATCGCAGCGCCGGTCAAAGTGACAGGTCGTCCAAGCGCCGAATCGGGCTGGCGCCGGCGCCGCAAATTGGTAATAAAAAATCTCGTCCACAAAGGGACGAGATTCAATCCTCGCGGTACCACCCCAGGTTGATGCTTGCCGCATCCACTCATTTAGCTATAACGGGCCAACCCGACCAGCCCTAGTGGGAGCCAATGGCTCGGTTCGAACTGGCAACTCAGGGGCGAGTTCGAAGGTCGTTGTTCCACCGGGTTCTCACCAATCCCCGGCTCTCTGATGGAACAGGGATCCTGCTACTGCTCCCCTTCTTCGCTTTCCCTATGCCGGCATTCAGACAAATCTATCCGCAAAAGGACAGGCCCTCGCCGGTAAACTATAAGCAAACTATAACATAGCGCGCAGGTGCGTGTCAAGAAAAAAGCGGCAAGAGAACGCACAGGAAAAGCATACAGCGGTAGTGGTCTGTCTTGAATGGGACACGGGATGCCGTAAGGCATCCTCGGGGTCAGGTGTTTCGAACTCTGGTTTTCGCTAGCTGCGGGTCGGACTAGGGCTCCAGACGGCGGAGGCCTCGAATCTGGTCGAAATGGAGGTCATAGCTTACTAGCTCTGGTGGCCGGGTCTGCTCGATCAGGGCCGCATGGTAGCAGTCGATATAGTCGATGGCAAGGCTCGTGTAAAGGTCGAAGATTCGGTTGAAAAGCCGTTTCTTATCGATCTTAAGGTTGGGCAGGTTGATTAGGGGTAGCAGCCGGTCTCTGATCTCCTCCCGCCTGAGGTTGTAGGTCTTTTTG
>JAUSEJ010000790.1 GCA_030650265.1 Dehalococcoidia bacterium
TTGACACCCTTCCTGATATAGAAAGTGTGGGTCAATCCATCGGAAGAGATCTCCCATCGTTCGGCTAGCCCTGGCCTAGTCGCTCCCATGGGATTCAACTCTGCTATAGAGTCGTACACAGCGGCTTCAACAAATATGTACGCACTGGTCTGGCCTATTTGGGGGTCCCATTGGTTATTATTGAAGCTCATCCCGATCGTTAAGCTGCCTTCGGGCTTGTTGGATGTTGCCCCAGAGACTGGGGTGCCTGCTGGCGACGAGTCGGTGGTGCAAGAGGTTAGGACCATGGCCCCAACCATGATAACCACTAAGACTAAACCATACAACCTCAAGTATGTTCTCATGACGTTATCCTTTCTTTCTTTCTATTTGCATGGCTGTTTACTCCGAGTGTATTTGACTTGCTCCGCAATTCGTCAATGCGGGCCGTCTGTCCTTCCATCATCTGTTCCCGATTACTGACCCTCCTTCGATCTTGGGATCGGCCCCGCCTTAAAGGTTCTCCGCCAAAATCCTGGACCTCGCGATGACAGCATCGACCATCTGGCGCGTCGTTGCCAAACCTCCCAGATCCACGGTCAAAGTCTTGCCTCCGTCCAGAACTTCGGTGACTGAACGCTCCAAGAGGCGCGAAAGTCGCAGCAGGTCCTCGTCATCGTGCCGGTATCCGAGATACTCAAGCATCATCTGCCCGGCGAGAATCTGACTAATTGGATTGACCGTCCCCTTCCCAGCCTTGCCCGGGGCGGTGCCATGGATGGGCTCGAACAGAGCGGCGTTGTCGCCAAAGTTTGCGCGGGGTCCCAGTCCAACGGAGCCCGTAGCGGCCGACGCTACGTCGGAGATTATGTATCCCCAATCGTTCGGCGACACGATCACATCGTAGTAGTCGGGGCGATCAACCAGGGTGGCGGCCAGCGAGTCCGGCTTGCGCACTTCAACCTGGACATCGGGAAACTCCTTGGCCACGTTAGAGCACCCCTCGATGAAAAGCTGTTCGCTTCCGATCGCTCCGGGAACTTGAAGGGCACAGACGGTGACCTTTTTCCGGCGACGCATGGCCAACTGAAAGGCCACCCGCGCCACCCGCTCCGATCCCTCTATCGTGATGATGCGAATGTTGCAGCCGACCCCCGGCGCCGGTTCGAAGAACGGGGACAGAAGCAGCCCTTCCATATTCTCACGGACAATTACCAGATCGATGTTTTGCCGGATTGCCTTGGTCACGCCTTTGTAGGACTTGCTTGGCGTGACATTGGCATACACTTTTAGCTCATGTCGGAGAGACCGCTTGGGCACATTGGGACGACTGACCGCGTCCTCAAGGCTCGGCGTGGCAGACGCTCCCGGTGCCTTGAATACCACGCCTAACTCCCGGGCCTTCTTCAGGCTCTCGTCCGGAAGCCACTGCCCGGTAGTTTTCACGCAGTGCTTGCCGGATTCCAGCGGGACGAACTTGACGCTCGACACCCCGGCATCCTCCAGCAGAGTCCCGAGAACCTGCATGGCGGCGTCCATCATTTCCGGACCGCTCTCATCCTCCGGTCCGCCCCGAAGGACGGCAACCTCGTATTGCTTTGCTCCTGTCATTCTTCAACTCCTGAACTCGTTCGTTCTCCTAGAGTTTGTCTACTGTGCCGGATTTTGCCCTATTAGTCTTTTTCTGGTGATTCTGTCGAGCTACCAATCCGAGCTAGCCAATTCTGCTCGTCCGGAACGACGTCAGACATCCAAGCTCCCATACTCCCAGTCATTTCTACTATCCCCATCTCTCCTATATACGATGCCACGCGGCAAAAGCCGCAACACA
>JAUSEJ010000641.1 GCA_030650265.1 Dehalococcoidia bacterium
TTGGTCGCTCCTTTTTCGGCGAACAAGAAACCCAGGTTTGCGCGCCCCTCTGCCTGGTCGGGCTTCAACCTCACCACCGTTTCAAAAGCGGACATGGCCGCATCAAGATTCCCGGCTTGATACTGCACAATGCCAAACTGCTCGTTGGCCTCGACACGATCGGGATCAAGAGAAAGAGCCTCATTTAAGCCCTCTATGGCCTCGGTGAGATTGCCTGCCTCGGTATCGAGCTTCGCCTTTTCAACCAGGGCAGAGATCTTCTCGTCGAGACCAGGCTCGACTGGCATGGATTTAACCCCGGCCTCCATGGTATCAGGCGCTACTTCTCCAGACTGATCGGCCAGAACCTGTTCGTCATTGGCCGACGCCGAAGACGGTGCCAACTTATCGATCCCGGCAGGAAGTGTCTCCAGATCGCCGGCCTGAGCGCCTGTGGTATCGCCGCCAGTCCACGGATCTTCCGGCTCGTTCTTGATCTGGCCATCCAGGGCGCGCAGACGGGCGATTATGGCATCCCAACTCTCCAATGGGGCGGCGGCCTCGTTCACGTCCAAAGATGTCTGGTTGACTGGCTCTTGACCCGGCTCTGACCCGTCGCGGGCTAGCATGTTGAAGCTATCCGCGCCTTTCTCTGAAGCGTTTTGGTCTAGCAGCGGGGACTTTGAGAAATACTCATCGAGGTTCGCTGTGCCATCCCAGGAAGCTGGCGGGCTCTGCTCTCCGGTTGGCAAATTTGAGCCGGTGGGTCCAAAGTCCCCGGCGACATCGTCCAACGACGACGCCGACAACGGGTTCTCCTCCGAGCCAATCTCATCGTCGAACTGGAAAGCGGATAGTATGGCTTTCGGTAATTCTACCGAGCCAGAACTTGTCGCCTCCGGACGAGCGGGTGGTGAAACAAAATCGTCATCGTCTAAGCTTAGCGGCGAGCGACCCTCACCGGAGAAGCTGTCATCTTTTTCCCCCCCGAACTCGGGAATTACCGATTCCTGAGGGGACAACTGTTCGTCCGACCAGCCAGCCGCCACTTCCTTGTCATCCTCCTTGTCATCCAGAGATTGCCCGTCTGAGACGCCCGGCGGAATCTGCAGAGCAGTGGCCTCAGGTTGGATTGCTGGCGCATCCGTAGCCGGCAGAGGCCAATCAAGATTCCCGGCGGCCGAACCAGGCTCAGCGTCGACTGCCGAAGACAGAGTAGACGACTGATGAGTTGCCGTCTCTGTAACTGCCGGGCCGGCCTGCTTCTCTCTGGCCCAATCCAGGCCTTTTTGGGCCCTAATACTGCGCGGATTGATCTCCAGCGCCCTTTCCAGATAGGTCACCGATTCCAGGGGATCGTCAGCCATAGCGCCAAGCCACAGCCACGCCTCGACATTACGAGCGTCCTTTACCACCACCTGGCGGAGCAGACCACTAGCCTCCTCCCAACTACCTTCCCGTCCAAGCTCTATTCCCCTGCTCAACAAATCGCTGATATCGCTATTCACGACTTATACCTCCGTCTCAAGTGCTGTCCGACTTGCCTCCGCCGTTAGCGCCCTCTCGGCGCGCCTTCGCCGCCTCACAAGCATATCCACGAAAGCCTCCACCCTGGTCACCAATCCCGCCTCTCCCGCATGCTCGTCGATCGTCAGCATCATCAGTGGCTTGTCGCTCAAGCCTTTGGCATAGCGCTGAACGACATCAAGCATGACAGAATCGGGGCCGCAGCCAAAAGCTACCACAGTGATGAGGCCATCCACTTCACTATGCAAATAGTGGCCACCCGACCCCACCACATCGTTCTCATATGTCCAGTACGGACCACCGACCAGACGCTCAACTCCTTTGCTAAGATCGTCCGCCTCTGCCATTTCCGTGCTCACCACCTTCACGCCAAGGACCCGCAAGCGATGGAGAACGCGGTGATTTATATATTCGTCGAAAATGTTATAGGGGTGTCCGAGTAAGGCCACGGTCAAGCCACGATCGACAATCAGCCGCGGCCTGTCCACTCTGCCAACAGTCGTGTCGCTCGCAACGCCGGTCAGCTTTTCGATGGCCTCAGGCGGCGTCAGTCCCTCCCGACGCATCAGACTCTGATAATCCTGGTGCATTTGCCACGCCGCTTCGCTCGCCTTCTTGATTCTCAACGGATTCCGACTGATTCGCTTACCGACCTGATAGATGGCGGCAAATAGAGCCGCCTTCCCCTTGTTGATATCGATATCCGCATCAATGATGGGCGGGCAATTCGGAATCACAGCCTTGACAAGATCTGGCAGACCCAGAAACTTGGAACAATTATACACGTTTTCTTCGATGCTGCGGATACTGGGAACGAAAACATAATCGCATTTGCCTATTAGGGCGATAATATGACCGCAGAATACCTTGGTAGGCAAACATGTTTCCGCCACTACGCGCGCCGACCCCTCCGACAATATGTCCTTCGTAGTCGTGTCAGAGACCACCACCTCTGCCCCGAGGCTTTCAAAGAAAACTTTCCACATCGGGAAGTACTGATAGTATAGCAAAGCGCGGGGTATTCCTATACTTGTCACTGAGCCCTCCTGGCCACGAAGATCATCTTCTCACTACCCGATTCAAAATCATCCAAATCGTATGATCCGAAGAGGTTCTCCAGCTTGAAACCGCACTTTTCCAACAGAAGCTCCATCTCGAAGCGAAAGAGATATCTCTGCGTGAAAGCAGCCATGGTCCGTTTCATTTCGCCATTAGCACTAGTTTCATCGTAGAAAAAAGTAACGTCCTGGGTCTGATTGGCGAAATCCGGTGTCTGCACGACGAATTTCGACACTTTAGCCCCTCTGTCGTCAACCTTCGTCCACGCATAAATGAACTGCCTGTCACTGGTGGCCATCTCCTCGACATCCGGATTGACAAGGTCGACGACCAGAAGTCCATCGCCCGCCAGGTGCTCATAGGCTCTCCGTAAGACCAGCGCCTGTTGGTCGAGAGCCGGCGCCAGCATAAGGCCGCCCACCGGTATGGTAATAAGATTGAACTTTTGATTCAAGTCGAAGTCCAGCATATTGGCCTCAAAGGTTTTCACCCGCCGCTTGATCTGGCCGGACAGCCTGGATCTAGCGATTGCAAGCATGGCCTTGGAGGAATCGAGCCCGGTTACCGAGTAGCCGGCCTCGGCCAATGGTATCGCCAGCCTGCCCGTTCCACAGGCCATTTCGAGTATCGGCGAGCCCGTGCGCTCGGCAAATCCGAGGTACATGGGAAGATCCTCAAGGGAATCGCCATAGTCGAGATCGTAGTATCTGGCGAAGATATCAAAGTCGTACATGGTCGCCACCGCCCGATTCATCGTGCATGGCAAGGAATTCTTCCTTGACACTGGCCAGCAAGGAGGGGCTGGCAAGCAAATCAACCGCCGTCATTGCCATCGCCTTCGCCGCATCGATCAGGCCGCACTGCCCTTCTTCTGAGGCTGCGGCCGCCGCAAAATCGGGAGAATGGACCACGACCGTTCTGTGAGCAATGGCGACTGAGGGGTGGATGCTGGGAACCACCGCCGAGACGTTTCCCATGTCTGTGCTACCCATGCCGCGCGGCCGGCGATTGGGCTCCACCTTCCGGCCTAGAGCCTCCATGTTGGCGGCAAAAGCCTGCGCCAAAATCACGTTGGTACGAAGCGCCGCATACATATTGGCACCCCAGCTTAGTTTGACCTCCGTTCCCGTCGCCGTTGCCGCCCCGAGAAAGCAATTCTGGACCTTTTCTTGCAACTCCAAGAGGTAGCGCTCGTCGGCCGCTCGAACAAGGAAACTGGCCGAAGCGTGGGCAGGAATGACGTTGGCGGCATCCCCGCCGTGGGTAATGATGCCGTGAATCCTCGCGTCACCCCGAATATGCTGTCGCAAGGCGCCAATACCGTTATAGGCCAGAATAAGGGCATCAAGGGCGTTGATACCAGCTTCAGGGCGAGCGGCAGCGTGGGCCGATCTCCCGATGTAGTCCACATCGAGACCTATGCAAGCAAGCGCTTTGGCGTAGACATTGTTGCGCACCCCCGGGTGAACAATCATGGCAACGTCAAGGCCAGCAAAAGCCCCCTTCTTGACCATTGTTACCTTACCACCACCTGCTTCCTCTCCTGGGGTGCCCAGCACTACGACTCGTCCCCCCAGTTTGCCCAAGCATCGTTTCAAAGCTACCGCGGCGCCCACCGCACTTGTCCCTATCAGATTATGGCCACAGGCATGTCCCACGCCGGGAAGGGCATCATACTCGCCAATAATGCCGATAACGGGACTGCCGGAACCGAAGGAAGCCCTAAAGGCCGTCGGTAGATCGCAGATTCCCTGCTCCACGTGAAAGCCATTCCGCCTCAGGTAATCTGTAAGCCAGCCTGAAGCCTTCTGCTCGTGAAAGGCTAGCTCGGGATTAGCATGTATTCTCAGGCTCAGGGCGACGAGATCCAGCCGCTGAACATCAACGTCTTCTGTCGCCGATCTCTTGAAATCTTCTATTGTCAAGATTCCTTCTCCCAAATCCGAACATTACCAATTCCACTACCAGCGCTGATCCCACAATAGTCAACCCGCTGATTAGGCCAAGCGAGCGAAGACTTTGAAGCCACATGGCGGCGACCACGGCCGCCGCTGGCGGCATGCCCAGAAGTAAGGACAGACGCAGCATCCCCTCTGGCCGGTTTAAG
>JAUSEJ010000650.1 GCA_030650265.1 Dehalococcoidia bacterium
GTGCCTTTGCGCACTGTGCGCTTTTATATAGCCGAGGGCTTGCTCCCCAGTACGGGGAGGCGAGGCAAGGCTTCTTTCTATGGAAAAGAGCATCTTCTGCGCTTGATGCTGATTCGTTTACTCGCCAGTCAGCGCATGCCCTTGCGACAGATCAATGAGATGACCTCACGGTTGTCAGTCGACGAACTCAGAACGCTGCTGTTGGACGTCAGGCAGCGAGAGGCGGACATGCGACAAGCCGAGCAATCGCTCAAGATCTACGTCACCTCGCTTCTGGATCGTGCCCGGCTGATCTTGGAAACAACTCACCCGGAAGGTCCGTCCGGCGAGAACCGGAAGCAGCCATCCCCGGCCGAGCCGGCGGCGAGCAATCATGGCAGCGCTGGCCCGCGGTGGCTTACAAGGACGGTGGGTCGCCTATCACCGGCAGAAGGTAATTTAGATGAGAGTGGAGAGCAGCCGAATGCTTCAGGGCTTTCGGGCTCACCCGACTGGCAGCGCTGGGAAATCGTCCCTGGCGTGGAGTTGCAGGTCAGCAACGATTCGGCGGAGCGCCACCGGGAGCTCGTCGAGCAACTGCTCAAGTTAGGCAAATCGGCTGCCAGTCAGACAGCAGGCCAGGGGTAGACGGCTTCTGCTAGAAGATCATTTTTCTTGGGGAAGAACACGACCCAAAACAGTGGCGCGGTTTAACAACGTCGCGTCATCAAATTCACCGGCGCCATCCTCATGGGCGATGAGCACGTCAACGTTACGGAGGCGAAGGCCGCCCGCAATGGCTCCGGGGACATGCTCACATAGGTACATGGCGATTGTCATTAGCCTCTGTCTCGCCTATTCAGGCGGTCCTTTTCAACTTTACTTGAGTATTTTGATAATGTGATTTGCAAGGCTATCCTTTATCTCCCGATGTCTGGGAACGGGCTGGCTCACCTTGGTCGCCGGGTTTTGAAACCAGTCATGGTTCCCACCGTGTCGAATTAGCGCGCATCCCAACGCCTCGATCGTTCTAATAAGATCGATACGTTTCATGCGACGTTCAGTTCGCCGACCCTACGGACGCAGGGAATGTATCCCGACACCAACTCGTTATGGATATCAGCCAGGTTATCTTTCAGTTCGTCAAGAGATTCGCCTTGCGTCCGGTAATCGGGGTACTCTTCCAGCCAGCCAACGAACATGTCTTCTTCCTCATAGTAGACAAACTTCTTGGTTTCCACGATGCCACTTCCTTTCGCCAGTTCGTCCCGGATTTCGGCGAGCACCGGCTCGATTGCCTCAGACGCAACTTGCCTGGAGCGTATCTCATCTGTCTCCCTCAGGGCAATTGCCCGGCGTTCCATCTGCGAAAGCGACAAGCCACCCCGGCTACGAAGCCA
>JAUSEJ010000655.1 GCA_030650265.1 Dehalococcoidia bacterium
GTTAAAAGTGTCATATATTTTGCCGGTGCTGCCCGTCGCCTCAACGGGCAGACGCGCCGAGAAGTCGCCCTTCTTGACCGCGGTCATCACCCTCAGCAACAATCCCGTGTCTAAAACCTCCGCTGTTGCGCCAGAGCTTCCCGAAGCTGCCATGATAGCCTCCTTTGGTCCATATTGATGTTAAACGATAGCTTGGCTATGACCGAACAGGATACTTCATCAGTCAATGTTCCGCGGAATCTCGAAAACCGCCCACTCCGCCGTGCCGACGGTGGAATTCGGGCCAACAAGTCGTCTATCGATCTACCGGCAGACCGACGGAGTCATTTAGATCGACTTGGATGATACCGAGTATCTATATTGTAGGCCGCTTGCACAGAAAAGTCATCCGTAGATCTACGGAGTTTTTGGGGAAAGAAGCCTGCTGTCGTAGGAGAGTGTTCAAGGGTGGGCTATACAAGAGGTGGCGGGCTGAGGTTGTCCTCCGTATTTGTACGTAGTTTTCTGGTCAAACACCTGTAGTTAGCAGCGGACCTAGAGCTTCTCTAGCGGGAGGATACCCTGGCGAAGGGCGTAGCGGACGAGCTCGATGCGGCTATGAAGTCCCATCTTGGCCATGAGGTTTGCCCGGTGGGATTCGGCAGTGCGGGTACTTATGGAGAGGCGGAGCGCGATATCGAGATTGCTGTGACCTTCCGCAGCCAGCAGGAGTACCTCCCTCTCCCGTCTGGTCAGGGTGTCATAGGCATCGAGAGGGATGCCCCGTGACTTCTGGACATAGGCCTCGATGGCAAGGTCGGAAAATGGTGAGCCGAGGTATCGCTTCCCCACCGTGACCTCGCGGATTCCCTGCATCAGCTCGGCGACGGTCGAGTTCTCGGCCACGTAGCCGCTCGCGCCGGCCCGCAACGCCTCGATCACGTAGGCCGCACTGTTGTGAATCGAGAGGATGATAACGCGGGTATCTGGCGAGACTTGTAGGACCCGCCGCGTAACCTCTGGCCCTCTCAGGCCGGGCAGCATCAGGTCGGCTATCAGGATATCCGGCTTGAGACTGGCAGCGAGCTCTACCGCCACCAACCCGTCCTCGGCCGCGCCAACAACCTTGAAATCCGCCTCCGCCTCCAGCAAAGCCCAAAGCCCTTGACGGACGATTTTATGGCCCTCGGCAAGGAGAATGGTCGTCACACTCGTCGCGTTCTCCTTCTACGAGTTTCTAGATTGATCGGGAACACGGCCATCAACCGTGTACCCTGGCCGGGGCTCGATTCGATAGTCCAGCGTCCTCCCGACAGCCTTGCCCGCTTGTACATCCCGGCAATGCCATTTGAGAGCGTGGAGACCAGAACAGCGTCGACGTCGAAGTCCGGGCCGCGATCCTCCACGTGCAGTCCGAGCGTACACTGGTCGGCCCAGGCGCTCACCGTCAGGTCCTCAGTCCGAGCATGCCGGGCGACATTGTTCAGCGATCCGACCTGCCAGATAATTCCCATCATTAGTAGAGATGTAAACCCAAAGATGGCAAGGTCGCGCCAGAGGCTCTGATCGGCGCGAGCC
>JAUSEJ010000656.1 GCA_030650265.1 Dehalococcoidia bacterium
ATACTGCACACGCCTGCTGGCTGATTTCGGCGCGGAAGTGATCAAAGTTCAGTCGGCTGAGATAGGCCGGGCTGAGTCTGTTCCTGGCTACAATAACTACTACAATCGCAACAAACTTGGCGTTTCAATCGATATGTCCACTGAAAAAGGCAGGGAAATCTGTAAGCGACTGATTAGCGTTAGCGACGTGGTTGTAGAAAATTTCAGCGCCCGTGTATTGCGGCAATGGGGCCTCGACTGGGAGAACGCCAGGAAGATCAGGCCGGACATAATAGTCGTGAGTATGGCCGGAATGGGGCACTCCGGTCCCATGCGCGACTACGTCAGCTTTGGCCCGACCCTGCATGCGATGACCGGACTTACTTCCCTCGGCTCCTTTTCGAGAGAAAGGCCGTTGGGCTACGGCTATTCCTATGCCGATCACGTTGGTGGAATTACCGGCGCTATGGGTGTTTTGCAGGCCCTAAACTTTCGCCTGCGGACGGGGCAGGGGCAGTTCGTCGACGTGGCCCAATTGGAAGGTACGGCGGCTTTGCTGTCGACTGCCTTGCTGGAATGCACGATCAATGGCAAGCCCCCAGGACCGATTGGCAATCGCCTTCACAACCCGGCGGCAACTCCCCACGACGTTTATCCCTGCAAGGGCGTAGATCGTTGGGTGGCCATAACCGTATTCTCCGAAGAGGAATGGCGATCGTTTTGTGGGGTCGTTGGTGAAGTCAGTTGGCTGAGCGACTCCAGATTTGCGACGGCCTTGAGCAGGAGGCAAAATGCCGACGAACTTGACAAACTCATATCGGAATGGACAAGACGGCATACCGCCGAAGAGGTGATGGGGTTGCTTCAGAGAGCGGGGGTGCCGGCGGGAGTGGTGCAGGACGCCGAAGATCTGATCGAGCACGATCCGCAAATAAAGGCGCGAGGTTTTTGGGTTGAAGCCGATCATCCGGAAGCGGGAAAGACCCGATTGGACCGCTCGCCAATTAATTTCTCTGAAACTCCCTTTCAGGTTCAGCGGGCGGCGCCTCTGCCCGGGCAGCACAACAACTACGTCTTCGGCGAGATTCTGGGAATGAGCGCAGAGGAGATCGCCCGCTTGACCGAAGAAGGCGTGCTGCAGTAGGCTCCCTTAGGAGGGTGAACAAATTGATCAGGCGGACCTGGACAGCCGCATTGAGCGGTCAGGCGACTTGATTGCCGGCGCGAAGAAGTTGGTCGTGCTAACCGGACCGGGGACGAGCGTGGAATCCGGTATTTCCCCCCGTCAGGGACCAAACAGCCCGTGGTCTCGCTTCAATCCGTCTGAAGTCGCCAGTCAGACCCCCTTGAGTGATTCCGAGATAAGGAGACTGTTGTTGCAGCGAGTCGTCGAGGACAACAAGCAACTGCTGAAAGCGCAGCCCAACGCCGCTCACCTGGCGATTTCCGAATTGGGCAAGCTTGGCCTGCTCGATTGTCTTATTACGCAAAACGCCGACGATCTTCACCGTCGGGCCGGGAGCTCACCGGAGAAGACCTTGGAGCTTCATGGCAACGCTACCTATCTGAAATGCCAGGATTGTGCAAGGCGATACGATCTGGAGCAAATCGTGACCCTGATTAGACGAGCCGACAGGGAGGTGCCGGGTTGCGAATCCTGTGGCGGCGTTTTGAAATCGGCGACCCTCGCGCGGGGTGACCAATTGCCAGAATGGGAGATGCGAGAGTCAGCCGAGCGCTCGCGCTATGCGGACGTGTTCCTTGTGGTAGGCACCTCTTTGAGAGTCTACCCGGCGGCCTTTTTGCCCAGAATCGCTGTTGAAGGCGGGGCCAAGCTGATAATTGTCAACCTGAACGGTTCGACCATGGATAATCGAGCAGATGTGGTCCTGAAAGGAAACGCTGGAGAAATAATGCCGCTGGTTGTCAAACGCGTGAAGGAGAGGCTGAAAGAGGGAGGGATGTGACAACAGATGCATGATGATGCGGCAAGCGCTTGTGAGAACTGCAAGATGTTCGTGTTTGCCTTTGCCAAGGGTAGCCCTCTGGCGGACTGGGGTTTCTGCCTCATGGAGTGTGGGGGCGCTGTGCCCGGTGAGGAAGTGAGAGCCGATCT
>JAUSEJ010000794.1 GCA_030650265.1 Dehalococcoidia bacterium
TCTCACCGCCCTGGTGGACACCGCGGCGAGGTCCGAGCCGGCGCCCGGCTCGGAGAAGCCCTGGGCGAAGGTGATCTCGCCCCGGCTGATGCCGCCGAGGAACTTCTTCTTATGTTCTTCGTTGCCATGGGCCATGATGGCCGGGCCAACATGGGTAACCGCCATGCCCCCGCTTCCGGGAGCGCCCCGGTACGACATCTCCTCGTTGTAAACGTATTGATGGGTGTAGCTGGCGCCCTGGCCACCGTAGGCCTTTGGCCAGGCCATGGTCAGCCAGCCCCTCTCGACTATCTTCTTGTGAAAGGCCTTGCGTTCCTCCCCTTCGAGTTCACCGCCGGAAGCCCCATAGCCGGCCCAACTTGTGCTCATCCCCAACCAGTCCGGTGGTAGCTCATTGTCAAGGAACGCCTTGACCTCCTGTCGGAAGTATTCATCCTCTTGGTCTAAACGAAAATCCAAGTCTCGTCCCCCCTTTTGCAGCGTCAGCTCTGGGCAAGCGCTGAGTTAAGACGCGATGAACCGACATCGCTGAGAGCGGAGAAACAGGCAACATCGATTGCTGCTGGTTGAGCGCCAATCGCCTATTTGTGAAAGACATTGGATGGCCTGAGCCCCACTTTCCCTGGCTCATACTATCATTTCGGCATTGTTCAAGTCAACGGGTTCCACCGAAGCCATGCAATGGGAGAGGCCAGCGCGAGGGGGCTTAGCTAATCGCCGTCGCCGATTCGAGGAACTTGGCTATCCAGTTCCCTTCTTTTGGAATGATCGAATCCATCCAGCTTCCGACGTCTCCGGCCAGACCTAGCATGTTCAGTTCGCCGGCATACAGCCCATCGGTGCAACAGAGGGCGCAATACAGGGACTTATTCAGCTTCTCGTAGAGGCCAAACTCCATCATGTCGTTGTGATGGGCCAATGCCACGTCCATCAAGTAGTCTGTTGGCGGCAGCTTATCTCGATTGGACTTGTCCTCCGCATAGACGGAGCCGGGCGGCAGGCGAAGGTTGGTGAATACGGGCATCACGCCGTTCTTGATCAGCCAGCGGGTTCCTTCAATGTGGGAATCGCGGGCTTCCTGCCAGGTCTTGTGGCCATTTTCGGGAATCATGCTGAGGCCGGCGATGAAATTGCAGGACACACCCCCGAACCCGAATATGTCAACCGCTTCCTGGTTGGCCTCCAAATAGCGGCCAAAGCCCCTTGTCCGGGCCTTTCCCGGACAAACGGCTTCGAACATTTCCTCGCCCCATACCTCCAGATTGAAGCTGATGGAGGAAAGGCCGGGGTCCTTCAGTCTCTGAATGCCCGTCCTATCCATGGGCGGCGTGTTGATACAAAGATTAGGCCGGTAGGAAGCAGCGGTCGCAATCTTCTCGGCAAAACGAAAGTGGATGTTCGCCTCTTGCTCGCTGTTCTTGAAGGCGCCACTCTGAAAACGACCCTCTACTAGCCTGACATTCGAGCTAATGATCTTGTAGGCTTCGACTGTATCCTCTAGATCGATCGTCTTCGGCGGAGTATGGCCGATGGCGCGAGCGTCGTCATAGGTCGAGTTATAGTTACAGAACTTGCATTGCTCTCCCTGATTGAAATACTCGCAATATCGTACCGGCGCAATGCGAAAGCAGCGCCCCGGTCCGGAAACAAGGCTCGTTACATACGTCCCCTTACTGGTCACCGCGTCTGTGGTCCGCGGCTTGGGGCCGGCAAAGTATATCTCCTCGATCTTCTCCTCTCATTCGTAGAGGCCAAAGCGCCCATCACCAAGCTCTCTAACC
>JAUSEJ010000666.1 GCA_030650265.1 Dehalococcoidia bacterium
CCGGCATGGAACGAATCGCGGCTCGCGACTGCGGCCAGATTCTTGTCGCGGCGTCCGATGGCGTGGTGACTTCCGTCGATTCAACCAGAATCGCTGTGAAATACGACGGCGAGACCGAAGAGAAACCCTACGACTTGACTAAATTCATCAGGACAAACCAGGGCACTTGCCTGAACCAGCGGGCCATCGTCAAGGGAGGTCAGAGGGTCACCAAAGGCGAAGTGCTGGCTGACGGCTCGTCCACACAGAAAGGCGAATTGGCTCTGGGTCAGAATGTCCTTTGCGCCTTTATGTGCTGGGAAGGCTACAACTATGAAGATGCCATTGTCATCAGCGAAGAAATGGTACGCGAGGACAAATTCACCTCGATTCACGTTGAGAAATACGAACTGGAAGCCCGCGACACCAAGCTGGGCCCCGAGGAAATAACCCGGGATATCCCGAACGTGGGTGAAGAAGGACTGCGCGATCTGGACGAGCTCGGAGTTATCCGAATCGGCGCTGAAGTGAACCCCGGCGACATTCTGGTGGGCAAGATAACTCCCAAAGGGGAGACGGAATTGACGCCTGAAGCCAAGCTGCTCCGGGCGATCTTTGGCGAGAAAGCCAGGGAAGTCCGTGATACCTCATTGAGAGTTCCTCATGGCGAGCAGGGGACGGTTATCAATGTTAAGAAGTTTTCCAGAGATAAGAACGATGATCTACCCGCCGGCGTCAACGAACTGGTAAAGGTCTGGGTGGCCCGAAAACGGAAAATATCTGTTGGGGACAAGATGGCCGGGCGCCACGGCAACAAGGGCGTTATTGCCCGGATTCTGCCTCCTGAGGATATGCCGTTCTTGCCTGACGGCCGTCCGATCCAGATCGTGCTTAACCCCATAGGTGTGCCGTCAAGAATGAACCTCGGCCAGGTGTTTGAAACTCATCTTGGCCTGGGGGCCGAAACCCTGGGTTTCAAGGCGCTGACCCCGGTGTTCGATGGAGCGACGGACAAGGATATCGAGGACGTACTGGCCAGAACATGGCTGGTCCAGAAGGCGGCGGCTTCGGGACACTTC
>JAUSEJ010000669.1 GCA_030650265.1 Dehalococcoidia bacterium
CAAGTGGTCTGGCTGTTCGTCGGCATCATCGAGGTGCTGATCGGACTGCGCGTCGTGCTGAAGCTTATGGGCGCCAACCCCGCCAACGACTTCGGTGGCTTCGTGTACAATTCAGCCGGGGTCTTCCTGTCGCCGTTCTTCGGCCTGACCGGTAGCCCGTCCAGTGGAGGCATAGTACTGGAGGTCCCGTCGCTCATCGCGATGCTCGTCTATTTTCTGGTGGGCTGGGCCATCGTACGGATGATCCTGCCCCTCTTTGACCAACCAGCAACGCGCAGCAAATCAACCTACGATCGGTCCCGCAAGTAAGCAGTCTAACTGCCGGCACTTTGCCTCGCCCGCCTACGGATCCGAGGTGGACGAGGCAAGGTGCTTAAGGCAGTAGTAAGTCTTCACCTCGATGTTCAACCCCCGAATAAGTTCTTTGATAGGCGACGGGCGGCGTGAATGGCTCTTTCAAGCTGAGCCCGTCAGTAAACTGGTAGGCATGTGGAGACAGGCGCAGCGATCTTTCATGGTTCGTGGGTATGTCCCTCGGAGCCCCGCTGTTGTCTGCGCCTAGAAGAGAGGATCGCTTATGCGTCAAGAGCAGAGTCCAGGCGACATAAATCTGGTTGTTGCTAGCAATAGGGGTCCAGTTGAGCATTATTGGGGATCAGACAACGAGATAGGGGTGAGAAGAGCAAGTGGTGGGTTGGTTAGTGCGCTCAAGGCCGTCAGAAAGTACCACCAATTCTCGTGGGTAGCCAGTGCAGTAACGCCCGGGGACCGCTACATAGCGGCGCAACCGGCGCTGTCTAACAGTGGTTCCGGCCCGCGACAAAGTGCCCCTCCTGACTTCCTGCCGGACACGAAGATTGAATCCCAAAACAGCGTTGACCTTGTGGCCGTTCCGAAGGATGTCTTCCACAGCCACTATGACGTATTCAGTAACCGAATCCTGTGGTTTCTCCAACACTCAATGTGGGAGCACTTGCAGCCTCCCAGGGACAGGAACACCATTGGCGAAGCATGGTGGAGTGGCTACGTGCCCACAAACATGGCCTTCGCCCGCAAGGTTGCAGCCAAAGCCAGAGGACAAACGAACCCTGTCATAATGTTGCACGATTATCACTTGTATCGGGCTCCAGGATTCATCCGGGAACTGTTCCCGGACGCAGTTCTGCAGCATTTCATCCATATTCCGTGGCCTGGGCCGGCGGTCTGGCAGCCTCTTCCGTTAACGTTGCGTCGCGAGATCTGCCGAAGCCTCCTGGCCAACGATATCATCGGCTTTCAGACTCTATCGTCTGCGCATAATTTCCTCGACTGCTGCGATAGCTTCGTCAAGGATGCCAAGGTGGATTACGTCGAAAATACGGTGAATATCCGCAACAAGGTTGTGCGCGTGCGTGCCTATCCCATCTCAGTCGATGTCGACGAACTGCGAGAAGCCATGAACTCACCTGCCGTGAGAGTGCATCAGGAGCGGCTCCGGCAACTCTGTGGCGAACAAACGGTGGTTCGCGTCGATCGCCTCGATCCCAGCAAGAACATCGTCCGTGGATTCCGAGCTTTCGAACAGTTGCTAGACAAGCACCCAGAACTGCAAGGAAGGGTTAAGTTTCTGGCATTCCTGGTGCCGTCACGTGCGGCTACCCCAGAGTACGTGCATTACTACAAAGAGGTCACCACGCTTGTGAAGGCGATAAACCAGAGATTCGGACGAGAGGGGTTTCGGCCGGTTGAGGTATTCTACGAAAACAATTACCAGCAGGCGTTGGCTGGAATGAGCCTTTGCGATGTGCTGTTGGTGAATCCGCTTGCCGACGGCATGAACCTGGTGGCGAAAGAGGGCCCTATCGTAAGTACGCGCGATAGTGTGCTGATACTGTCCAGGGCGGCTGGAGCGTTCGAGCAGTTGTCTGGCGATGTGATTAGCGTCGAGCCAACTGACGTGGATGGAACGGCCGGCGCCCTTGCTGATGCGTTGGCGATGTCAGCCCTGGCGCGACGAAAACGCGCGAGCGCCCTTCGCGCTAAGATCGAAAAGGAGGATATCTCTGGTTGGATCACCAGCCAGATGGACGATATTAAAGGAGTCCTTGCCGAACGTTATGGAGGAGGCTACAAGCAGGCGCCCTCTGCCTTTAGAAAGGATTGGGTTCCGGACTTCGGCATGAGTGGCGTGTTCGCTGCGGCGCCCAATTCGTAAGCGGTGAGCAGCAAAGGGAGGCGTAATGTGGAACTGAAAGGATCGAACACAGAGAAGAATCTCTTGACGGCATTTGCGGGAGAGTCACAGGCAAGAAACCGGTATACCTTCTTCGCCAGTCAAGCGAGGAAAGAAGGCTATGTCCAGATCGC
>JAUSEJ010000798.1 GCA_030650265.1 Dehalococcoidia bacterium
ACATCTGCCCTTTGGCTTACCATCCTCGCGTTTGGCCTATCCGGTATGGGCGGCGGTGCGATGGGCATCCACTTCTTCCCCTTTCTAACCGATCTGCCCATTTCGTCCGGTGCCGCTGCCGCGATTTTCAGTGGCTACGCAATCGCGATGACCTGCTTCAAGCCCCTATGGGGCTTTCTCATCGATAAGTATAATGTGAGGCGCGTCGCTATAGGGTCCTTCACCGCGCTTGCCATCATGCACGCCTTCTTGATCGCTCTGCCCTTGTGGCCTTCCTTCTGGTTGATCTGCCTGGCCACCGTCTATGCCGGATTCTGCATGGGCGGGAACGCGGCCATTCAAGAAGTGTTCTGGGCAAACTTTTTCGGTCGCCTGTCACTCGGCGCCGTTCGAAGCGTTGCTTCCCCGTTTTCCATCATCTCTAGCGCCGGGGGACCCTTTCTCGCTGGCTGGGTCTACGACAGTTCCGGCAGTTACCAGGTTGCCTGGACCGTGTTCGCCGGCACCTATGCAATCGGCGCCCTCCTCATATACATGGCCCGTCCGCCAAAGAAACCTTCGCAGGTTGTTGGGTCGCCACCGGTATAGCGAAACTTCGTTTCGAGCAGCCATCACCTGAAAAACACAGCATCTTCACAAGTCCTTCACGCTTAATGACTACTCTATGAAGGGTAGGTAGACAAGGTTAGTCAGAATAGCCTGGCGACCGGTCAATAAGGAGGAGCAGTGTTGGATAGCGGGACAAAGCGTTGCAGATACTGTGGCGGCACGCTCTGGCAAGAAGAGGGTGCCCTAAAATGCGTCATGTGCAGCCGACCTGCAGAGGTGCGAATCGTAGGTGATGTGACGATGGCCCGGCCGCGCCTGCCAAAGTTACTTAGTGATCAGGAGAAGCTTGTTCCCAGACGCCATAGATAGGGAACAGGTCGCCTCCCGGGCAACAAGACATGGCATCGCAGGTCAAGGGCTATCGCCTATGGGTGAGAGCCCTTGACCTGTCTTCTCCCCGGCCTCCGGACCGGTTCGGCCCCCCTTTTCTGAGACATCGCTGTCCCGTTCGGCCAGACGACCGCGTGACCGCGCCTCTACGGTCGCACCTCTCGAGCGACGCTGCCTCCACCGATCCGTCCCAGAGTTCTTGTCTGGCTTGGGGCTGCGTTGCAACAGTCCTTCCAAACCGCCCACGCAGATTCTGTACTTGCATGAGGACCGCTCACGATAGTACAATACTGGCTAGATAGAGAAGTGACACCATAAGATATTGACGGACAGGGAGCGGCTGCGGCTGCGAGGAGCTAAGGAGGAAAAGGATGGATCAGAGCAAGTTGGGACTCAAGAAGGGGCTGGCTCAGATGCTCAAGGGCGGAGTAATAATGGATGTAGTGACGCCTGAACACGCGAGGATTGCCGAAGAGGCGGGAGCGTGCGCCGTCATGGCGCTGGAGAGAGTGCCTTCAGATATTAGAACCAACGGTGGTGTGGCTCGAATGAGCGATCCGGGTCTGATTCAGTCGATAATGGCAGTCGTATCGATTCCAGTGATGGCCAAATGCCGCATCGGCCATTTTGTGGAGGCCCAGGTACTCGAGGAGATCGGCGTCGACTACATCGATGAATCGGAGGTACTAACTCCAGCCGACGAGTCCCATCACGTTTGGAAGCATGATTTCAAGGTGCCTTTCGTTTGCGGCTGTCGGGATCTGGGTGAGGCGCTGCGGCGAATTGCCGAAGGGGCTGCCATGATCCGAACCAAAGGGGAAGCTGGCACCGGCAACATTGTGGAGGCAGTTAGACACATGAGAACCGTCATGGACGCCATCCGCAAGATCAAGAATATGCCGGAAGAGGAACTAATGGCCGAGGCCAAGGCGCTGGGTGCACCCTTCGATCTAGTGAAGGAGATCCATGACACGGGTAGATTGCCGGTGGTGAATTTCGCCGCCGGGGGAGTGGCCACGCCGGCCGATGCCGCTTTGATGATGCAGTTGGGCGCGGAAGGCGTGTTCGTGGGTTCCGGGGTCTTCAAGTCCAGCAACCCGGCGCGGATGGCGAAGGCCATCGTTCAGGCAGTCACCCATTTTCAAGACGCCAAGATCATTGCCGAAGTGTCGAAGGGACTCGGCGAGGCGATGCCGGGGCTGGAAATTGGGAGTATCAGAAAAGAAGAGTTGCTGGCAACCAGAGGCTGGTGATCGGACTAGTTTGCCGTTGATGAAGAAGAAGATAGGGGTGCTGGCTCTGCAAGGAGCCTTCATTGAGCACATGGCGTTGCTGCAAAGGATAGGGGTCGAAGCTGTGGCGGTTAGGCTACCTGAACAGCTAGACGGCCTGGACGGGTTGATAATGCCAGGGGGCGAAAGCACAACAATCGGCAAGCTGATGGTGACCTATGGCTTCGATTGGCGCATCGGTGAATTGGCCCGTACGGGAATGCCCATTTACGGAACCTGTGCGGGTATGATCCTCATGGCAAAGAGCATCGAAGGAATGGATCAGCCGATTCTGGGACTTATGGACTTGACCGTGAAGCGCAACGCCTTCGGCAGGCAAGTGGATAGCTTCGAAGCGGATCTGGTCATTCCTGCCCTTGGCGAAGTGCCTTTCCATGCGGTCTTTATCCGCGCTCCGATCATCAAGAGTCTTGGTCCCGCGGTATCGGTCTTTGCGACCTTGCCCGGGGGACAGATCGTGGGCGCTCGACAAGA
>JAUSEJ010000687.1 GCA_030650265.1 Dehalococcoidia bacterium
AAGGTGACCGATCGGTCTCCCGAAGGCGTGGCTTTCATGACCTTCCACTACAAGGAGGCGCCGGTCAATCAGTTGACCATCGACGCGGTGGACCCGGTGGCGAAGATTCCTCAATTCAAGGTGTGCTCGATACAGATAAACCCTACTAACGGGAAGGATAAATCCGGATCGGCGATAATTCGCCTGCAGGACGATTAGAGGGAAGCGGCTTTCCGCTTCGCCCTGGATCAGGAGCCATCCTAACTTGACAATGTCACATTGCACAGATCCATGGCAAATGTCGTGCATAGCCGCCTCGGGATAAATCCCAAGGCTAACAGCCGAAGCACGCTCAAGCGTGCTGGTTCGAGGCGGTATGCGCTTTCCAGCCTGCTTCTAGCAGGTCCTCCCATCAAGGACTTTCAGCCTGCGGATTGATCCGCATGTTGTCGCAAATGCGCCATTGTCAAGCCAATGCCCGCAGCTATCTCGCAAACTCTTCTCTTCTCAATCCATGGCTACGATCAAGAGTCGGTGTCCGCATGTAGCTGATTGATGCTTTTCATCGGGAGATACAGGCGGAATTCGTCGTCTACAACGCGCAGGAGACCGAAGAGTTCGTAGAAGGCGCGAGCGTTATCGTTTTCGGCCTCTACCACGACGGCCATGGCTGCAACCTCATGGCTGGTCTTGAGGGCGCGCTGCAGCGCGTCTGCGAGTAGAATCGCACCGAAACCTTGTCCCTGATAGCGACGATCGACGGCCAGCCGCCCAAGCAAGACGGCGGGAAATGCCTCGTAATATGGCAACTTCTTGGTAACTTCGGGGGAAGCGCTGTGGGCTTAAGAGAACGCATGCTGAGCGTGTAGTAACCGATCACGAGTCCCAAATTAGTATCCACGAGGACATACGGAATGGCGATCCTGCGACGTTGGTCCTGGCCGGCTTGCCGGTAGAAATAGTTGTCTAAAGAATCGACGCCACAAGAGAACTCTACGTCTTTGTGGCGCCTGTCTAGCCGCTCGAAGAGGTACTGCTTCTCCGGCACTACGGCGTTACCAGTTCTTGGTGGCGGCGTGCAGCGGTGCGCAGCTGCTCAGTGGGCTTCGGTGGGTTCAACATCGAGTTCACGAATGCCTCTGTGCTCCGGGCAGTCAATTCTATTACCTGGTGTGTTCGGATGGTCTCCTCCGCCGCCGACTGGAGGCTGCTCACAATGAAGTCTGTGAGGGTGCGGCCGGACAGATCTGCCGCATATCGTACACTGTCAAGTGCTCTTGGAGCACATCAGTTGACATCTTCTATGATATCGTATAGAATATCATCGAAACAAGAAGCTTTTGTCTGAGGGAGAAACGATGGCGCGCTATCCGTTGAATTTGCCAACCAACTTGAAGCAAGAAGCAGAGAGGATTGCATCTAATCAAGGTGTTTCGCTAAATCAATTCATTTTGTGGGCGGTCGCCGACAAGGTGGGGAGTTTGAGTCAAGGTCTCGATGACCCGGCGTTTCCCCACATTACCTATCGACGAGGTGCTGGCGGTAGGCCAACGCCGGTATTGCGTGGGACTGGTATTCGCGTCCAAACTCTTGTGGTAGCAAATAATCAGTGGAGCCTGACTGCCGACAAGGTCGCTGATGAATATGGCCTCGGTGCGGCGCAGGTGAAAGAGGCCCTGGCCTTCTATGCCGCCCACTCTTGGGAAATCGACGCCGACATAGCGACCGAGGAGGCCGAAGAAGATTCCCGTGGCTAAGCCCCGGCTGCACCTCGATGCCGATGCCTCCCTCAGACGACTTGAAGCAGCGCTTGTGGCGCGGGGTCACGACGTGTCGCGGACTCCCAATCGTTGGATGCCTGAAGACGCTAGCGATGAGGATCAGCTCTTGGGCGCTACGGCCCAGGGGCGCTGCATCTTCACCTTCGATATAGGCGATTTCATGGCCCTCGCCGGGCGCTATTCTCAGCACGGAGGTATTATCATTGCCGTTCAACGCCGT
>JAUSEJ010000695.1 GCA_030650265.1 Dehalococcoidia bacterium
GGGCGATTGAACGCATCTTCGCAAAAGTCAACGGCTTCTTGAGAGCGCGTCCTTCCGCGGAAGGACGCGCAGGGAGGCACTATCGGCATACCAGGGCGCAGCAAGGCGCACGGTTCCCTCCGATTCGATGACGAAAGCGACCTTGTCACCGTTCTTGAGGCCAAGGCGCCTGCGAACCTCGGCCGGAATGGTCACCTGCCATTTGCTGGTAATGGTGGAGAGTATCTCATTCATGGCATCCTCGTATGTAAGGTATGGATCTACTCGTAAGGCAATGCTACCATATGCCTTACTCTTTGTCAAGGACTTTGAAAACGATCATGACGAGTATTGGCCATATCTTCTGACTTCGCCATTCTAGTTGTTCGCCAGCTCGGCAACCCATGCGCGCAGGAAGGTGTCGGAAATGTGGTAGCTGCCCTTGCGAGAGGCCTCGACGAGATCTTCTTGGATGAGGTACTTCAACGATTTCTGCAAAGTCGATGCCGCCCCGAGGCCGTGCTTTGAACGGAAATCTTGTGAGCAAACTCCCTCGCCGCCCCCGGCTGCCAGGGCCATCATAACTAGACGCCGATGAGGCGGCAGTCTATCCCACAATTCCTTGCAGCGGGTATCTTCTGCCTCGAGAACAGCGCCGAGGGCCCGCTCGATGATTTCGGGGGTAACCGCTACCTGCGTTCTACAGGCAATCGCCCCATTGGCGCAAACTAAGGGCTCAACACGTTCTCTAACGTTTTGCTCTCGTGGCCAGTGGCTCTAAACAGCGTTGGGAACGCGGCGACTGATGTTGGGAATGCGATCGAAATGTTTGTCGTACGAATAGAGGATGTCCGACGAGTTTTCCTCCATTGTGGCTACTATCATAGCATCGCCAAAGTCAAGCTTTGTGTTGGCGTAAATTTCGAGAGCACTTAGAACCGACCGGCGGCTCTGGACTTTGAAGCCCGGGAGGCGGACCAGCGTGGAAAGCTGCTCGCGGATGTCAGCGCGGGAAATGTTGTAAAGCCGTGGCGAAGAGAGGACATAGACGGCGTCGGCAATGACCGTCACAGGCGCCGCCACCTGCATCTTGCCGGCTTCCACAGCTTCGAACAAAACAGCGGCCTCGGACTGCTTACGCGGGTCGTCCTTGCCGAGGAGGCGGATGATGACGTCCGTATCGACGAAGGGGTCGCTCATTCCGGTTGTTCGTATTTTGCCTTCAGGCGATCCTCGTAGGCGATGGCCCGCATCTTCTCAAAAGGCAAAGGCTTCTTTAGTGCGCCGGCAGCGCCGCGCAGGGAGGCAACATCAGCATAGCGCGGTGCAACAATGCGCACGGCTCCCTCCGATTCAATGACGAAAGTGATTTTGTCATGGGTGTGGACGCCAAGGTGCCGGCGAACCTCAGCCGGAATGGTCACCTGACCTTTGCTGGTAATGGTAGAGAGAATCTCTTTCATGGCATCCTCGTATGTAAGGTATGGATCTACTCGTAAGGCAATGCTACCATATGCCTTACTCTTTGTCAAGGACTTTGAAAACGATCATGACGAGTATTGGC
>JAUSEJ010000698.1 GCA_030650265.1 Dehalococcoidia bacterium
GCGGCGTCGATGATGCCCCGGACGGCCAGCAACGCCTCCCGTCGGGCGGCCCGCAGGTGACCGAGGGTTTCGCCGCGCACCAGGTGGGAAAACTTGGGCACCCGAAGGCGAATCACGTACTCTCTCTCCGCCATGCCATCACGCCCTTTCTTGTCCTCGCGTTCCTCTGAGCTATTCTCCATGATTTCACCCCTTCCATTATCGACACAGATATCAACACAGATATCGACACAGATCACCTTTTAGCATTGGTCGTCTTCGCATCAGGAACGGCAAAAACTATCTTCAGGGCGCCGTCGTCCAATTTTGCTTGCCTGATAGCCAAACTGACCAGGGCTTTGGGTAGAATCAGGTTTCGCCTCTGGTTGCCGATTTGAATTAGCAACTCGTCGCCGGTCCGATTGAGCGACACCTCTTCTTTGCTTATCAAGGGCAGCGGCAGAGTCAGGATGTAGCTTCCGTCTCTCTTTTCGATAGTCTGCGTTTGCCCGTGAAAGTAGGCTCGCGACGGGTCTTCCTCGCCGTAAAGCTTCTCCGCCAGTTGCCTGAGCATGTCGAGACCCAGAACTTCCCGATCGAAGAGGGGTACTTTGAGTATTGGCAGCGGTGCGAAGGCGTCCTCCACGAGCTGGAGGTATTTGTCCTGTGATTCCTTCCAAACCCTGAAATAGCTATCCTGAACACTCGAGGGAATCATCCGGTTGCAGATGACGAGGTCGATCGGATAACCAAACAGGTTCAAGTAGGTGAAGGTGCGCTGAGCTTCCTTGACGACCATCTTCTCCGGATTTAGCACCAGCCTGATTGAACTTATCTCGGGGTCAGCGAGCAGGACGTGCATCCGATCGAGCTGGCTAAACAGATCCTTGACCGACGCGAAAACGTCGTCGCCTGGCAGCGGTACGTCGAGAAACGGCTTCATCAAAGGGCGCAGGATATGGGCTGCTTTGCGCTCGATGGGGAACATTTTCTCCATCCACCACCTGGCGACCTCCGGGAAAGTCAGGAGACGAAGGGTCTCACCAGTGGGAGCGCAATCGACGATGATAACGTCGAACTCGCCGCTATCGTAGTAGCTGGTGATCTGGAGAAGACTTGCCATCTCCTCCATACCGGGGAGGACGGTCATCTCCTGCGCCACCGCATCGTCGAGCCCGCGCCAGGCCATAACCGAGGCCACGTAGCTCTGTATTTTCCCCCAGTGTTCCCGCAGCTCGTGGTAGATGTCGATTTCCTGTCCCCAGAGGTTGGGAGCGATTTGCACCGGAACCGGGCTGAGCTGCGTATCGAAGGAATCGGCCAGACTATGAGCGGCGTCCGTGCTGATTACGATCGTGCGATACCCCAGATCGGCGGCGCGCAAGGCCGTAGCTGCCGCCATGGTGGTCTTGCCGACGCCTCCCTTGCCCGTATACAAAAGGATCCTTACTGGCTTCTTCTCTGGACTTGAACTTGTCGTCTGCTTATCTACCACTGCGCCTCCTTGTGCTTATCTATCGCCAAAATATCGTTCATCTCCTCAAAGGTATATGCCCCGGGTAAGTGGGAGTCAAAAACAGGGGCAAGCCGCTCTATTTCTTAATATTGACCTTGACCGTTTGGCTGGTAGTCGTATTGCGGGCCCGGTCGTAAGCTATGACGTGGATGATATGGTCGCCGGGAACCGGCGACCACTTGAAGTTGAACGGGTCAACACTGGAGAATCCGAGCAACTGGCCATCGGCATAGAACTCAACCTTAGATATTCCCAAGTTATCGTTGGCGTTGACCTGTATGTTCACCCAATCAGGGTTTGGATCGGCGAAGCTGATCGAGGTGCCCGTTATCGGCTGGGTAATTCTAATAGTGGGCGGAACATTGTCTACCGTTACTGGTATCGCGTTAAGCTGCTCTTTGCCGGCCTTATCTGTTACCCGAAGGCGGAGCGTATACAAGCCGCCGAGTTTGCTGGTATCCCATTGTCCAAGCACGGTGTTAGTAATCTGCTGGCTGACCGGGCTGCCGATTTGAGTCCAAAGGGTAGGTGAGGTTCCCTCGCCGTATTCGAGTCTGTACATGGCGAAGTTCGCGGCCCTGGCCGAGCCGGAGATGCTGACCTTGCCGGAGACGTAGGAACCGGCCGCGGGCGCCGTAATAATCACCTCTCCCTGGGTCACAGGGCTGTATTCGGTGGGAGGTTGGGGAATATCGTTCCGGCGCGCCCAGTCGGCAGCCTCCGGCGGCAAGACCATGAACACCTTCTCCTCAATGTTGCCCGGGGGAGTTTGGCTGGTAGCCAGCAGCCCCGTGGTCTTGTCGATGCGGAACGACTGGTAGATGTTGTCCAGACCCTTAGGCTCTTTGCCCTTAATAAACACTTCAGTAACCTTGTTGGGGCAGAGGGGGGTCGGCAGAAGGCCGCTGACGGCGCAGACCTGCACTTTAACTATGTCGGATCGCTCCTTGAAAGGCGTCGGCGGGAATTTGTCGGAGGCAGCTTCCATGGCATCGTGCCAGATGGCAGCCGCCGTTAAGAAGCTGTAGCTTTTCTTCATCGGCTTATTGTCGGCGTTCCCAACCCAAACGCCGGTTACCAGTTCCGGGGTGTAGCCAATGGTCCAGTAATCCCGATAGTCGCTGGTCGTGCCGGTCTTCGCCGCCGCCTGCCGGTCCGATAACTTGAGGGGGCTGTTCGAGCCGTACGTGGGGGTGCGAGCGACGTTGTCGGAAAGGACGTTGGTCAGGAGATAGACGTACTCTGGAGGCAGAATCTCCTTGGTCTGGGGGGTCTCGTATTCCTCCAATACTTTACCACTGTCGTCGACCACTTTCAGGATGGCGACCGGATCTAATTGTCGCATTCCGGCTCGTTGTGCTTCCGGGAGAACCGGTTGTCCTGCCATTACTCCCTCGTTGGCAAAGACGCTGTAGACATACGTCAGGTCCAGAAGCCTCACCTCGCCGCCACCCAGGGTGAGAGCCAATCCGTAAACTCCCTCTCGGGTCAGGGTAGTGATGCCCAGGGCGTGTGCGGTGGCCAGAACGTCAGTAAGTCCAGCGAACTGGAGAACTTTGACGGCGGGGATATTGAGTGAATTGCCCAGGGCAAAGCGGGCGGAGACGGGGCCTCTAAACTTGAGGTCGTTGTTCTCCGGCACGAAGTTCGGATTGACCCCGTCCGGGAAAGCGGTGGGAATGTCGAGGATCATCGTCGATGGTGTATAACCCTTCATAAAGGCAGTAATATAAGTTATGGGCTTGAAAGAAGAGCCAGGCTGGCGATCGGCGAGGGCGACATTGACCTGGCCGTCGATGCTCGAGTCGAAATAGTCCACGCTGCCAAGCATGACGAGAATCTCGCCCGTCTTGGGCTTAATACTAACTACCGCCGCGTTGGAGGCGTCGATCGACGCCAGTTTCTTGACCGTCGCCCGGGATAACCATTCCACCTGATCCTGCAAGGCAACGTCGATGGTGGTTCTTACTGTGAGTCCACCGCGGCGGACCATCTCTCGTCCGTATTTCTTCTCCAGCAGGTCAATCACGTACATGACGAAATGGGGCGCCCTAATAGTGAATTTTTGCGTGGCATATACGAGGTCCTCAGCCTTGGCCGCCTCGGCCTGAACCTGGTCGATGTAACCTTGTCTGACCATGAGGTCCAGGACATCACTCTGGCGATCCTTGGCGAACTTTGGATTGACCAGGGGGGAGTAATATGATGGCGCCGAAGGTATCCCGACGAGCATCGCGGCTTCCGCCAGAGTCAACTCTTTGGCTGTCTTACCAAAGTAGCTCCCGGCAGCCGATTCAATCCCGAAGCTCAGGTTGCCGTAGGAGATCTCGTTGAGATACCATTCGAGGATCTGGTCCTTAGAATAGCGGCGGGTAAGCTCATAGGCGAGGATCGACTCCTTAATCTTGCGGGAGTAAAGGCGTTGGCTGCGCTCCTCCTGGGGAATGAGCACATTCTTGACCAGTTGCTGAGTGATGGAGCTCCCTCCACCACCTTCCCCGCCAACATTTTGCAGCACCGCCCGGGCAAGGCCGTTGATGTTGATCCCGCGGTTTTCGTAGAAGGTGGCGTCTTCCGTGGCGATGGTAGCGTCCTTTACATACACGGGTATTTCGGATAGGTGAACCGTTGTTCTCCTTCCCAGGTCCCGGTCGAAGACCTCATAGAGCAACTCACCATTTCGATCCAATATCCTGGTGGTGCGAGCTATGTCACGACTTGCCATGGTTTCAGGGTCTACAAGGTCCTTGGCGTAGTAGCTGTATACGGCCGTCGCCGCACCTGCAGCGCCGATTATGGCGATCAGTGAGATCGCCGCTAGGGTAGACAGAACGATAATGGGCACGAGCAGGGCATAGTTGGGCCGGCCCCCCCGGCGGCGTCTCCGGCGGCGAACCATAACTCG
>JAUSEJ010000705.1 GCA_030650265.1 Dehalococcoidia bacterium
CAGATCGGGGTCTACTATAATGAGATCGATCTTGAAGAGTTGACGCAGAAGGTTGAGCAACGGTCAAAGCGGGCCGTGTAGCTATCGGAAATCAGGAATGCCAGCGGCAGGGCCGTTGGTGCTGGGGATGGGAATGACTGCGCAAGCGGACGACAACACTGCTCTAGGCGGGATTCGGGTTCTGGACCTGTGTGACGCCAAGGGAGTTTACTGTACCAAACTCCTGGCCGAGATGGGCGCCGATGTTGTCAAGATCGAGCCGCCCGGAGGGGACGCCACCAGGGCCATCGGTCCCTTCGTTCACGACGTTCCGCACCCCGAACGAAGCCTGTTTTTCATGCACTACAACACCAGCAAAAGGGGCGTTACCCTCGATATAGAGGCGATTGATGGACAGAAGTTGTTCAGGCGCCTCATAGAGAAGGCCGACGTGCTGGTCGAGACCTTCCCGCCTGGCTATCTCGAATCGCTAGGTTTTAGTTATGCGGCTATGAGGGACATCAATCCGGGACTGATCGTGGCGTCTGTCACCGACTTCGGTCAGACGGGACCTTACTGTCATTTCAAGTCGTCCAATCTAGTAGCCTGTTCTCTCGGCGGTATGGTTTACACAGCCGGCGACGTGGATACGCCTCCCCTTGTTGGCTATGGGAATCAAGCCTATCATACTGCTTCCCATTTTGGCGCAATCGGTGTATTGATGGCTCTCTACCATCGCAGTTTCACCGGCGAAGGGCAGCAGATCGACATTTCGATGCAGGAGGCGATTGCCGCCATCATCGAGCATACCGCCGTTAGATATTTCAACGAAGGTGTTGTAGCCAAGAGGCAAGGAACGCTCCATTGGAGTCTCGGTTTCCGGGTGTTCGAGACCAGGGACGGCCATGCTCTGATTTCCCTCAGGCAGCGCTGGGATGACGTCGTGGCGTGGTTGGACAGCGAGGGCATAGCAGAGGACCTGACCGACCCGATGTATGACGATCTGGAGTTTCGCAAAGTCAACATCTTGCATATCATCGATGTTCTGGCCGCTTTTGCCAGGACAAAGACCACCGATGAGCTTGTTGAATTCGGGCAGCTCATTCGTCTTCCCTTTGGGAAGGTGCGCAATGTCGAGGAATTAGTCGACGACGAGCATTTGCTCGAGCGCGGATTCTGGGTGCCAGTGGAACACCCGGAAATCGGAGCAATCTTCAACTATCCGGGCGCGCCCTTCAAAGCGCATGGCTCACCCTGGCGCCTGAAGCATCGGTCTCCTTTGATCGGCGAGCACAATCTTGAGGTATATCGTGGTGAGCTCGGCCTGTCGGACGAAGAAATGGCCATGTTGCGCCAGTGTGGGGTGATCTAGTGCAGAGGAAGCGTGCGCTCGAAGGTGTGCGGGTAGTCGACTTTACCTGGATTCTCGCCGGGCCATACTGCACACGCCTGCTGGCTGATTTCGGCGCGGAAGTGATCAAAGTTCAGTCGGCTGAGATAGGCCGGGCTGAGTCTGTTCCTGGCTACAATAACTACTACAATCGCAACAAACTTGGC